>JBOGGB010000232.1:0-6388 GCA_050743605.1 Acidimicrobiales bacterium | reverse complement strand
CTCTGGCGGCGCGCACGACCCGTAGCGCCCGCAGCGCCGCTCGGGAGCCCGTCGGCCGCCACCCCCGGCGCGGCGGCTCGGTCCGGCGGGACGGTCAGGCTCCGCCCGCTCCCGACCGTGCTCGTCGGAGTGGTCGGCGGGGTAATGGTCGGCATGACCTCGGTGGGGTCCGGGTCGCTCATGATCGTGCTGCTGCTCTTCTTGTACCCGGCGATCAGCTCCTCCCAGCTCGTCGGGACCGATCTCGTCCAGGCGGTCCCGCTGACCGCCGCTGCGGCGCTCGGCCAGCTCCTCTTCGGCCACGTCGTGCTGGGAGTCACCGCGTCCGTCGTGATCGGGAGCGTCCCGGCCGTCTTCGTCGGCTCGTTGCTGTCGTCCCGCGCGCCGGACCGGTTCATCCGCCCGGTCATCACGGCCGTGGTGCTGGTGTCGGGGCTGAAGTACGTGGGCGTCGGCAACGCCGGGCTCGGGGTGGCCGCCCTGATCGCGGCCGTCGGCTGTGTCGCGTGGGTGCTCCGTGGCCGGCGCAAGGCCCGAGAGGCCAACCCCGGGGCGATCGTGCCCGTGGAGTAGGCGCCGGGACGGGACGGGACGTTCAGGTGTCGCCCGACGAGGTGTCGCCCGAAGAGGTGTCGCCCGAGAGGATCCGGAAGACCATGCCGGTCCGGGGCTTCGGGCTGAAGTACGTCGTCTTCGGCGGCATGCGCCGCCCGGCGTCGGCCCAGGCGGAGATCTGGGGCACCGTGACGGGCCGCAGCAGGATCGCCAGCTCCGCGCGACCCGAGCGGAGCTCCGCCATGGCGTCCTGCCACCGGGCGGCATAGGAGACCGAGACGTCCGGGACGTCCCGTAGCACCAGGTCGATCAGGCCGGCCTCCAGGTCCGTGCCGGCCTCGTCGAAGGCGCCCGAGCGTACGGAGAGGAGCCAGGCGTCGTCACGGGTGATCGCGGCGAGCGATCCGGAGCCCTCGAGCGCCGACACCACCCGTTCGGTCGGGGAACCCGCATGCACGACGTCGAAGAAGCGCCCGAGCAGTCCGGCGGGATCGACCCCCGCACCGAGCCCCCCGACCGCCCGGTGGATGGCCCGCACGTGCAGCTGCGACTCCGCCAGTTCGACCACGAGCGCCATCACGAGGTCGTGGTCGCCAGGCCTGCCGCCGTTCGCCCGGCGCACCTCGTCGCGGTACGTGCGGGCGGTCTCGTAGCGGTGATGGCCGTCCGCGATCACCACGGGGGATGCCTGGACCCGCCCGCGCACCTCGGCGACCGCGCCGGGGTCGTCCAGGACCCAGAGCTGGTGGCGCACGCCCTCGTCGTCGTAGGCGTCCTCTGCAGGCGCCCCGTCGGGGGCGAACGCCTCGGTGAGCCCGGAGGTGAGCGAGAGCCCCCAGATGGGGGAGAGGTTCGTGCCGGTCGCCCGGAGGAGGTCCAGCCGGTCGCTCTTGGGCTTCGGCATGGTCTCTTCGTGAGGGAGGACGTCGTCGGAGATCGCGAGGGCGCCGATGACGCCGGTCGTCGTCGCACCGTCGGTCGCGGTCATCCGATAGGGGTAGAGCGCAGGCGCCGCGTCCTCGAGGAGCACGCGTCGTTCGAGCCACGAGTCGAGGAGCTCGGCAGCGGCGAGGTAGCGATCGCGGCCCGAGCCGAGCTCGGGCTCGGGGAGCTCGAGGCGGATCGCGTTCAGCGGGCTCCGATGCGCGAGCATGTCGCGCTCCTGGGAGCCGACCACGTCGTAGGGCGGTGCGATCACCTGGTCCATATGGGCGTGGGCACCGTCGTAACGCGTCCCCCTGAACGCCTCGAAGCGTGGCACGGGCACAGACTGGCACACAGCCCACCCGTAGACTCCAATCCATGCCGGCCACGGTCCCCGCGCCCCGTGCCGCACGGGTCCAGCCGTCTGAAGGCGAAGACCGCGTCCTGACCGCGGCGAACGCGGTCACCACGCTGCGCCTCGCGGGGGTGGGCGTCTTCTGCTGGCTCCTCTTCGGTGACGGCCAGCAGATGGCGGCGGCCATCCTCCTCGGGGCGCTCGGTGCCACGGACTGGGTGGACGGCCAGCTCGCACGCCGCCTGCACCAGGTGTCGCGCATCGGCAAGATCCTGGACCCCGCCGCCGACCGGGTCCTCGTCGGCACCGCGGTCGTCGTCGTGATCGTGCACGGTGCGGTGCCGTTGTGGTTCGGGCTCCTCACGCTCTCGCGTGAGGTGCTCGTGTCGGCCACGGTGCTCGTGCTGGCGTCGCTGGGCGCCCGGCGGATCGACGTCCTGTGGATCGGCAAGGCCGGCACGCTCGGCCTCATGGTCGCGTACCCCGCGTTCCTCCTCAGTGACGGCGCCGCAGGATGGCAACAGCCGTTCCACGACGCGGCGTGGGTCACCGGAGGGGTCGGGATCGTGCTCGCATGGGTTGCAGCGGCCGCCTACCTCGTCCCCGCGCGCCGCGCCTTCGTCGAAGGGCGCGCGGCCCGGCGCACGAGAGAGAACGGCCGGGAGGGCGACGGCGCGGCGCCGGTGCAAGGATCGCGACGAGAGCCCTGGGAGGTCGGTGCGTGAAGGCGGTGATCATGGCGGGGGGAGAAGGCACCCGATTGCGGCCTCTCACGTCCAACCTCCCGAAGCCCATGCTCCCGATGGCGAACCGGCCGATGATGGAGCAGGTCGTGCATCTCCTTCGGCGACATGGGATGACCGACATCGTCGTGACCGTGGCCTTCATGGCAAACGCCATCCGGACCTACTTCGGCGACGGGTCGGAGCTCGACGTCCGGATGGTCTACGCGACCGAGGAGACCCCGCTCGGGACGGCCGGCTCCGTGCTGAACGCGCGCGACGAGCTCGACGAGCGGTTCCTCGTCATCTCGGGGGACGTGCTCACCGACATCGACCTCACCGCCGTGGTCGACTTCCACGAGCGCAAGGGGGCGCTGGCGACGTTGGCTCTCGTCGCGGTGGAGAACCCGCTCGAGTTCGGCATCGTCATCACCAGGGAAGACGGTTCCATCGAGCGGTTCTTGGAGAAGCCGACGTGGGGCCAGGTCTTCAGCGACACGATCAACACGGGGATCTACGTCCTCGAGCCGGAGATCTTCGATCACATCCCCCACGGGCGGCCTGCGGACTTCTCGGGCGAGGTCTTCCCGGACGTGCTCCAGCGCGGGTTCCCGCTCTTCGGCTACGTCGCCGAGGGCTACTGGGAGGACGTGGGGACGACGGAGGCCTACCTCCGCGCGCACCAGGACCTCCTCGACGCGAAGGTGGAGGTGGACATCGGAGGCTTCGAGATCCGCCCCGGGGTCTGGGTAGGCAAGGGCTGCACCATCGACCCCACCGCGACCATCGAGGGACCGGCGGTGGTCGCAGACAACTGCACGATCGGCGCGAACGTCGTGCTCGGCGAGTACTCGACGCTCGGTTCCAACGCGAGGATCGCCGACGGAGCAGAGGTCCGCCGTTCCGTCGTCCACGACAACGCCTACTTCGGTCCGGGAGTCCGCGTTGCCGGAGCGGTGATCGGTCGGTCCTGCGACCTCAGGCGCGGCGCGACCTGCGAGCCCGGGTCGGTGCTCGGCGAGGGTTGCCTCGTCGGGGCCCACGCGCACGTGCGCGGCGACGTGAAGGTGTACCCCTTCAAGACGGTCGAGACCGGCGCGGTGGTCAACTCCTCGATCGTCTGGGAGTCCCGCGGCGCGCGCTCGCTGTTCGGCAGCGACGGGGTCCGTGGCATCGCCAACGTCGACATCAGCCCCGAGCTGGTGGTGCGGCTCGCGATGGCGTGGGCCTCCACCCTCGACCGGGGGATGACCGTCAGCGCCTCGCGCGACTCGAGCCGGGCGGCGAGGGTGCTGAAGCGCGCCTTCATGATCGGGTGCAACGCGGCGGGCGTGCACGTCGAGGACCTCGAGGTGGCGACCGTGCCGGTGACGCGCCACCACATCCGCACCTCCGGGAACCAGGGGGGGGTGACGGTCCGCCTGGCCTCGGACGACCCGCAGGCGGTCATCATCCGCTTCTTCGACGAGGAGGGCCTGGACCTCGCAGAGGGTGGCCAACGACAGGTCGAGCGCCTGTACCACCGAGAGGACTTCCGAAGGGTCCTCGCCAGCCAGATCGGCGACATCGACTTCCCCGCGCGCGCCGTCGAGCAGTACACGAGAGACATGGTGGGGGCGGTCGACCTCTCCGCGGCGCGCTCGGCCGACATGAAGCTGGTCCTCGACCTCTCCTACGGCGCAGCGAGCTTCGTCATGCCGAACCTGCTCGCGAAGCTCGACGCCGACGTGCTCGTGGTCAACCCTTACGCCGTCACGGCTGAGATGATGCTCGTCGACCTGGACGTGCACGCGCTCCGGGTCGCCGACCTCGTGCGCGCGTCCGGCGCCCAGCTCGGCGCGGTCGTGGACGCCGACGGCGAGCGTATCGTCCTGATCGACGACTCAGGTGCGGTGCTGTCCGCCGACCAGGCGCTGCTCGCGCTCCTCCGGCTCGTCGTGCAGACGCGTGGAGAGGTCGCGGTCGCCCTTCCTGTCGGCGTCAGCCGGTGGGCGGAGTCCATCTGCGAGGAGGCCGGCGTCCGGATCGTCCTCACGAAGACGTCCGCCGCCAGCGTGATCGAGGTGGCCGCGTCGGAGGACGTCGTCTTCGCCGCTGGCCCGGCAGGCGCTTACGTGTGGCCGGAGATCCTCCCGGCCTACGACGCCTCCGCGACGCTCGTGGAGCTCGTGTCGATGCTGTCGCTCACCGGCCAGCCCCTCTCCAAGGTCGTCGACGAGCTTCCAGAGGTGCACATCGTGCACGAAGCCGTCACGACCCCCTGGGAGCAGAAGGGGATGGTGATGCGCACCCTCGTCGAGCAGCTCGACGGCCGCGACCTCGTGTTGATCGACGGCGTGAAGGTGCCCGCCGAGGACGGGTGGGCGCTCGTGCTGCCGGACCCCGACGACCCGGTCACCCACGTCTGGGCGGAGGGGCCGACCGAGGCACGCGCGAGAGCCCGCGCGGAGCGCTACGCCGTCCGGATCCGCCAGCTGATCCGGTAGGGACTCCGCCGGCCCGGGGCTGGGGACGGCGCCTGGGGCCCGGGGACGGGGCCCGGCGCTCGGGGACGGGGCCCGGCGACGGAGCCTGCCGGGTGCCTGCCTGGGTGCGTGCCTGGTGCCGGTCTGCGGGCCGGGAGCGGCGTGCCCCGCGCGGATAGGGTGCTCCCGTGCTCGTTCCCGACGACCTCCGGTACTCGAGCGACCACGAGTGGGCCCGCCCGGGTGCGGGTCGGGTGCGGGTCGGGATCACCGACTACGCGCAGGACGCGCTCGGCGACGTCGTCTTCGTGGACCTGCCGGAGATAGGGAGGACCGTTGCGCCTGGCGACCTGCTGGGCGAGGTCGAGTCGACGAAATCCGTCTCGGAGATCTACGCGCCGGTCGCCGGGACGGTCGTCGTGACGAACGATGTGCTCGGGGGCGCTCCCGAGAAGCTCAACCACGACCCCTACGGAGAGGGATGGCTGTGCGAGATCGAGGTGACCGGTCCCGAGGCTCTGGACGGTCTTCTCGACGCGGCCGGGTACCGACTGCTGACCGAAGCGTGACCCGGAGTCGCTCGCCGTCCGGAGCGCGGCGCGAGGGCACGCGGCCGTGGAGTGCCTCCGGTGGGTGCGCCGTGCGCTGCGCCGGGGGGTGCGCCGTGCGCTGCGCCGGTGGAGACGGAGCGCCCGTCCGCCGCCAGCCCGGACCATGCCCGATGAAGCGCTCCCACGGAGCGGCTACCGTGGTACGCGTGTTCTGCCGGAACTGCGGGCATCGCAATCCCGATGACGGCAACTTCTGCTCTTCGTGCGGCGCCGCGCTCCCGACCGAACGCTCAGAGACCACCGTCGTGCTCGTGCCTGTGGACGACCACGGCGAGAGCGCGGACGAAGAGCCCACGGTCACCCATGTGGACGTGCCGCACGGCACGCCTGCGCTCGTCGTCAAGCGCGGGCCGACCGTAGGCGCGCGCTACCTGCTGAAGGCACAGGTGACGCGCGCGGGTCGGCATCCCGAGAGCGACATCTTCCTCGACGACATCACGGTCTCGCGTCGGCACGCGGAGTTCAGCCGCGGCGTAGAGGCGAGGATGACCGTTCGTGACGTCGGATCGCTGAACGGCACGTACGTGAACCGCGAGCGGATCGAAGAGCACGTGCTCGCCGCGGGCGACGAGGTGCAGATCGGCAAGTTCAAGCTCGTCTTCCTCGCGGCGCATTCCTGATGCCGGCGGTGGGACGTTTTCCTTCGGATCGCAGCTATCTCTCGATCAGAGATGTCCTCGACGTCCTCGTCGACGAGTTTCCCGACGTCACGATCTCGAAGATCCGCTTCCTTGAGAGTCGCGGCCTGATCCATCC
>JBOGGB010000231.1:0-4307 GCA_050743605.1 Acidimicrobiales bacterium | reverse complement strand
CTCCTAGCCGATGCGCCCGTCGCAGGGCACGGCGTGAAGGAGCTCCTCCGGTCGTTGCTCCCTCTCGGGACCGACTGCACGGGGCTCGTCATGGATACCGAGGTGGCGGCGTACCTCATCGACCCCTCGACCGGGGACTACGGGATGGACGCGGTGATCCGGGCGCAGCGCCGCCCGACCGCAAGCGACAGCGGCGGGGACGGCGACAGCGGCGACCGCGGCGACACATCGGGGACGCAAGCCCCGGCCGAACCGCAAGCGCCGGTCGCCGGACAGTTGTCCCTCGACGCCGCCGCAGGTGCCGCCGTGCTCGAGACAGCGGACACGGCCGTCGCGGTGCTGGACGCGTTGTCGATCGCCGCGGCAGTGCCCCGGCTCTTCGCGCGGCTCGACGCGGAGGGGCTTCGGAGCTTGCACGACGAGGTCGAGCGTCCTTTGGTCCGGGTGCTCGCGCGCATGGAGGTCGCAGGGATCCGGGTCGACGTCGACGAGCTGCGGAGGTTGACCGGCGAGCTCGCGTCGGAGTGCAAGACGCTGGTCGACGAGATCCACGGATTGGCGGGCCACGACTTCAACGTCAACTCGACCCCGCAGCTGCGCACCGTGCTGTACACAGAGCTCGGGCTCGCGCCGGGCCGCAAGACCAAGACGGGCTATTCGACGGACGCCGCGACGCTCGAGACGTTGCGCGAGGCGCATCCTCTCGTCGACCGGTTGCTCAGGTACCGGGAGCTCGAGAAGCTCCGCTCCACCTACGGCGAGACGCTGCTCGCCGAGGTCGCGCCGGACGAACGCATCCACGCCTCGTTCCGCCAGACGGTGGCGCGCACGGGGAGGATCTCCTCGGAGCGTCCCAACCTGCACAACATCCCGACGCGTCGCGAGACCGGCTCGCAGTTCCGCCGGGCCTTCGTGCCCGCGCCCGGGTACCGGTTCCTGGTCGCCGACTACGACCAGGTGGAGCTCCGCGTGATTGCGCACCTGTCGGGAGACCCGGGGCTGATCGACGCCTTCAGCTCGGGCCAGGACATCCACCGGGCGGTCGCCTCCGGCGTGTACGGGGTGGCCGCCGACGAGGTCACCAAAGACCAACGGGACCGGGCCAAGATGGTCTCCTACGGCCTCGCCTACGGCATGGAGGCCTTCGGACTCGCGAGGAGGTTGGCTACCAGCCAGGAAGAGGCGAGCGAGATCATGGAGCGGTATTTCCGGGCGTTCCCGAAGGTCCGGACGTACATGCTCGAGACGGTCACCGAGGCCCGGGAGCGGGGCTACACCCGCACCGAGATGGGCCGGAAGCGCCCGCTTCCCGAGCTCCACGACCGCAACTACCAGCGTCGCTCCGCCGCAGAGCGTCAGGCGATGAACGCGGGCATCCAGGGCCTCGCCGCGGACATCTTCAAGGTGGCGCTCGTGAACCTGGACGGGGCGCTCGAGACCGGGGGGATGCGCAGCCGGCTCGTGCTCCAGGTGCACGACGAGGTCATCGTCGAGGCGTTCCCTGAAGAGGAGGAGGCCGTCGCCGAGCTGACCGAGGACGCGCTCAGCCACGCGGTGCCGCTGACGGTCCCGTTGAAGGTGACCATGATCTGGGGGGACTCCTGGGCCGTGAAGGGTGGCTGACGGCCCAGCGACGGCCCAGCGACGGCCCGACGACGGCCCGACGACGGACCAGCGACGGCTCGAGCGACGGCTCGAGCGACGGTCCGACGACGGCTCGACGACGGGGTCCGTGGCCGCCCAGCTGGGCGTCCGTGGAGGACTGAGACGGCTTTTGCGTTAGCCTTGGACCTCTGGCCGGCGTCGGCGGCCAGAACCATTCCTCGAGCATGCGGCCCCGGCGCGGTCGCCGTGTCCTCCCGCAGGCCATCCTGCAGGGGCCGCGAAACCGAAAGCGAGCAGTTCCAGATGTCCGACGAGCAATCCTCAGCCCTCCTCACCGCCCCGCCGCGCCGGGCCACCTTGTCCGACGAGGCGATGGGCACCTTCGACGAGGAGGGCGTGTACCACCCCCGCGCCATCGTCGAAGACGACCTCTCCGGCCAGTCCCTCGAGGACCTCATGGCGGGGACCATCGTCGAGTTCGACGACGGCGACCTCGTCGAGGGCACGGTGGTGAAGATCGACCGTGACGAGGTGCTGCTCGACATCGGTTACAAGTCGGAGGGCGTCATCCCCTCCCGGGAGCTCTCCATCCGCAACGACGTCGCCCCGACAGAGATCGTCGCGCTGGGCGACGGGGTCGAGGCGTTGGTGCTCCAGAAGGAGGACAAGGAAGGTCGCCTCATCCTCTCCAAGAAGCGAGCGCAGTACGAGCGCGCGTGGTCGACGATCGAGAAGTTGAAGGAGGGCGACCAGGTCGTGAAGGGCCCGGTCATCGAGGTCGTGAAGGGAGGGCTCATCGTCGACATCGGCCTGCGGGGCTTCCTGCCTGCGTCGCTCGTGGAGCTTCGCCGGGTGCGTGAGCTCCAGCCGTACGTGGGTCGCGTGATCGAGGCCAAGATCATCGAGCTCGACCGGAACCGGAACAACGTGGTCTTGTCGCGGCGCGCATGGCTCGAGGAGGCCCAGAAGGAGCAGCGGAGCGACTTCCTCGCGAACCTGAAGCCCGGCGAGCGCCGGCGGGGGACCGTGTCCTCCGTCGTGAACTTCGGGGCGTTCGTGGACTTGGGTGGGATGGACGGGCTCGTCCACGTCTCCGCGCTCTCCTGGAAGCATGTCGACCACCCGTCTTCGGTCATCCAGGTGGGCGACGAGATCACCGTCGAGGTGCTCGACGTCGACCTCGACAAGGAGCGGATCAGCCTGTCGTTGAAGGCGACCCAGACCGACCCCTGGCAGGAGTTCGCGGACAGCCACGAAGTCGGTCAGCTCGTGTACGGGCGGATCACCAAGCTCGTGCCGTTCGGCGCGTTCGTCCAGGTGGGCGACGGCATCGAGGGCCTGGTGCACATCTCGGAGATGGCGGCGCACCACGTCGACACGCCCGAGCAGGTGGTCACCCCCGGCGAGGAGCTCTGGGTGAAGATCATCGACATCGACCTCCAGCGTCGACGGATCAGCCTCTCGATCAAGCAGGCTGCCGAGGGCGGCGAGGTCTCCGAGGAGTACCGAGAGGCGTTCGGCGAGCACGCCTACGACGCCGAGGGCAACTACATCGGCGCGTACGACTACGCCGACGCCGGCAGCGACTTCACCCCCGAGACCGAGGCGCAGGCCGCGTGGGCCGACTACGCCGCCCCGGCCCCGTCTGGCGCAGGCGGCAGCGCCCCCGTCGCGGGCGAGACCGCAGAGCTCGCGGCTCCCGAGGCTGCGAGTCCCGAGGCTGCGACTCCCGAAGCCGCGGCTCCCGAGGCCGCGAGTCTCGAGGCCGCGGTCGCCGAGGAGCAGCCGGGGTCCTGAGCCCCCCTGAGGCGGCGGGGGGCACAGCGTGGCCGTGCTGGCCGAGCGCCCGGCGGTGCGGGCGAGGGCGAGGTGGCGCGCCGGCCTCCTGGACGCAGCTCCGCTGGCGCTGGCAGGCATCGTCGCGAACGGCGGCAGCCTGGTCGTCACGCTCGTCCTGGCGCGCGTGCTCGCCGACCGGGACTACGGCGCGCTGAACCAGCTCATCGGCGTCTTCTTCGTGGTCTCGACGCCCGGTTCGGCCGTGCTCGTCGGGGTGGTCAGGAGGGTGACGCGCTGGCCCGGCGCGCTCGAAGACGTATCGCGCTGGGGGGCCGCGGTGCACCGCCGCGGGGCGTGGGCGCTCGTGCTCTTCGCCGCCTTGGTGCTCGCGGCAGGTCCGTCAGTCGCCTCGCTCCTGGGGCGTCACGACGCGGCCGGCTTTGACGCCATGGCGATCGCAGGCGCGGTATGGGTGCTCCTCTGCGTCGACCGCGGTCTCCTCCAGGCTCGTCGTGAGTACCGCGCGCTGTCGGCGAACCTGTTCCTCGAGGGTGGTGCTCGGACCGTCTTCATGATCGCGTTCGGCGCGGCAGGGCTCGGCGTGAGCGGCGTCGCAGCCGGCGTGCTCGTCGCCGAGCTCTGCACCGCCGTGCACGCACGCTTCGTCGCGGACCGCGTGTGGGGGCGCCGGCCCTGGACGCGGGTGCGAGGCCAGCGCTTCGGCGCCGACGCCGTCGTGCGTCGGGACCTCGTCGCCGCCGTCGTGGCTCTCGCGGCGATCGCGCTGCTCCAGAATGTCGACGTGATCGTGATGGGGCGCGAAGCGCCGCGCGCGGCCGGTGGCTACGCGGCGGTGTCGGTCGCGAGCAAGGCGCTCGTCTTCGTGGCGATCGCGGTCGCGGGCTACCTCCTGCCCGAGGCGG
>JBOGGB010000230.1:0-3249 GCA_050743605.1 Acidimicrobiales bacterium | reverse complement strand
CCCATCGCCTGGCTCTCGGTGAGCCCGCGGCTCATGAGGTAGAAGAGCTGGTCGTCGCCGACCTTGGACACCGTCGCCTCGTGGCCGATCTGCGCGTCCTGCTCCCCCACCTCCATGTAGGGCTTCGTCTCGGACACCGAGTCGTCGTCGAGCAGCAGCGCGTCGCAACGCACGAACGACTTCGCCCCCTTCGCATCCGGTTCGACGTGGACGAGGCCGCGGTAGGTGGTGACGCCGCCATCCTTCGAGATGGACTTGGACACGATCGTCGAGGTCGTCTCCGGCGCGGCGTGGATCATCTTCGCACCGGCGTCCTGGTGCTGGCCGGGACCGGCGTAGGCGACGGAGAGCACCTCGCCCGAGGCCTTCGGCCCCATGAGGTAGACCGACGGGTACTTCATCGTCAGTCGGCTGTTGTGGACGATGAAACCCTCCGCGACGAAGTTCCCCGTCCCCTCCACCTCGATGTCCCACGTCGGCACCACGTCCGCCGTGGAGCTCACCTCGACGGGCCGGACCGCGACCGATCCCGGGAGCACGATTCCGGACCGGCCGATCCGCCGGAACCATTCATTAGTCGCCGGCGATTGTCGCGCGAGAGCTTCGCGCAACTGCTGGCTCACCATCCCGGCCAGCCGGGCGTCGCCGCCGAAGTCGAGGCGGTGGCTTCCTCGGCACTGCGACTCATAGCCGAGGATCTCGACCGGGCCCTCGGCATTCGTATCGGTAAAGATGCGGCAAGGGACGCCCAGTGAAGTGAGTACCTCGGCGACGTCCTCGAGAAGTGGCCGGTTGGCCGACTTTATCGTGAAGCCACGGCGTCCTTTCGGCGCACAGCCGTCCGAATCGAGATAACCGGCCACGAACGCGAGGCGCTGGTCCTCGGGCAGGTCCAGGACCCAGCCCGGGAGCCGCTTCCTGAGCGCGCCGCTCGAGAAGCCGTTCAGCTCGAAGAGATCCGCGAGCTCGACGCTCGACCAGCGCACGCAAACCCCGTCGCGCCTCTCCTCGGGAGCGACATCCGGGAGCAGGTGGCGCATGATCTCGACAAGCCGCGGCCGGGCGCGGTCGTCGCCAGGGGTGGAGAAGGTGACTCGAGCCCAGCGCGACCCGCCGCTCTGCGCCGGCACGCGCTCGATCGACCCGTCTCCGACGAAGAGGCCGAACAGCCACATGAGCGCTGCGGTGGTCTCCTCGACCGGCGCGAGTCGGGGCGCGCGAGCGCGCACGGAGCGGAACCCTGCCGCGTACTGGTTCGAGCCTGCGAACGTGGTCACGAGGTCGGACCACTCGAGCTTGTGCGGGTGGCCGTAGTCGATCGACGTCACAGGGACGATCGCACGGGTCAGCTCGTCCGCCCGCACGTACGCGAGCCCGTAGCGCCCCGACTTCTTCGCCCGTGCGGGGTCGTAGTGGTACGAGTAGAAGGGGTGATTGTCCGTGACCCGGAGGGCACGCTCTCCGACCCGGACCTCCCGCACGGACTGGAACCCCGAGAAACGCTTGGCGGTCACGGCACGGAAGCACAGCTCACCGGTGCCCTCGTCGAAGCTCAGCACCTCGTCCCCAGGCGATACCAGTTCGATGGGCTTCACCCCGGAGGGGGTGGTGACGCGTGAACCTTGGGCGAGGCAACCGATGTTCCCATCGATCCATTCGACGCGCGACTCGGCTTCCGCACGGGCGCGCTTGGTGACCAGGTTGTAGACGTTGTTCGACCAGTTCTGGATCGTGGTGTAGGTGATGCGGCTTCCCGGCAACGCCACGAGCTCGACCACCGCGGAGTGCAGCGAGTCCGAGGTGTACACGGGGGCCGAGCAGCCCTCGACGTAGTGCACCTGCGAGCCCTCGTCGGCGATGATGAGCGTCCGCTCGAACTGGCCCATGTTCTCCGTGTTGATGCGGAAGTAGGCCTGGAGCGGCATGTCGACCTTGACACCCTGGGGGACGTAGATGAAGGAACCGCCCGACCACACCGCCGAGTTCAGCGCCGCGAACTTGTTGTCGTTCGGCGGGATGATCGTCCCGAACCATTTGCGCACGATGTCCGGGTACTCCCGCACGGCCGTGTCCATGTCGCAGAAGAGGACGCCCTGGGCTTCCAGGTCCGCACGGTTCCGGTGGAACACGACTTCACTTTCGTACTGCGCGGTCACGCCGGCGAGGTACTTGCGCTCCGCCTCGGGGATCCCGAGGCGCTCGTAGGTGCGCTTGATGGAATCGGGAAGCTCCTCCCAGTCGTTCACCTGACCGCCGGTCGGCTTGACGTAGTAGTAGATGTCGTCGAAGTCCAGATCGGGCATGTTGACCGCGAACCACTGCGCCATGGGCTTGCGCTCGAAGCGCTTCAGCGCCTTCAGCCGGAAGTCCCGCATCCAGTCGGGCTCGTGCTTCATCTCCGACATCTCGCGGACGATCTCCTCGCTCAGCCCCTTCTTGGGCTTGAAGACGTAGTCCTCCTCGTCGCTCCACCCCAGTTGGTACCGGCCAAGGTCCAGGTCCACGGTTGCCATGCGGTCGAATCTCCTTGCGCTTGCCTGCGCCGTCCGTCGCCGAGATCGGGACGTCCCCGCCGGGAAGGGCTCCTACCCGGTCGAAGGGGTCCAAAGGCTCTGGCGGCGGATTTTCCCTATCTCGATAGTAACAACTCGGAGGGCCGAGCCCGCACCTGAGGACTCGGCGCGGCGGTCCGCCGGGGATACTTCGACGCCGAAGTACCATGGGCCGGTGGCGGACCGCCGCCGTTGGCAGGAGGAGCTCGACCGGTCACCCTCCCGCGACGTCCCGTTCGAGACGATGTCCGGCGTCCCACTCGAGCCCGTCTACGGGCCTCCGGACGCCGAGCTCCCCGGTCAGTTCCCCTATACCCGGGGGCCCTACGCCTCGATGTACAGGTCGCGGCTGTGGACGATGCGGCAGTTCGCGGGGTTCGGCACCGCAGAGGACACCAACGGGAGGTTCAAGGACCTGCTGTCTGCGGGAGGCAACGGCCTCTCCACCGCCTTCGACATGCCGACCCTGCTCGGGCGTGACTCCGACGACCCGCTCGCCCGGGGCGAGGTGGGGCGTGCCGGCGTCGCGGTCGACACGCTCGCCGACATGGAGACCCTCTTCGCCGGGATCGACCTCGGCGCGGTCACCACGTCGATGACCATCAACTCGGCGGCAGCCCCGGTGATGGCCATGTACGTGGCCGTGGCGGACGCCACCGGGGTGTCGAGAAGGTCCCTCGGCGGCACCATCCAGAAC
>JBOGGB010000229.1:0-2469 GCA_050743605.1 Acidimicrobiales bacterium | reverse complement strand
GCTCACGAACCGCATCGGTGCCGCCGAGCGGACCCGCCTTCGCCAGGGGCTCGAGTCCGGAGACGTCGACGTGGTAGTCGGGACGCAGGCCCTGTTGACCGAGGACGTGCGGTTCCACTCGCTCGGGCTCGTCGTGATCGACGAACAGCACCGGTTCGGGGTCGAGCAGCGCGCGCAGCTGCGGGACAAGGGTCGCGCTTCGGTGGTCGCCCGCGCGCAGGCGCCCGGCGCGGGCGCGGACCCCGACCTCCTCGTCATGACCGCGACCCCCATCCCGCGGACGGCGGCGATGGTTCGCTTCGGAGACCTGGACATGGTGGTGCTGGACGAACTCCCGCCTGGAAGGCACCCGGTCCAGACGGTCTGGGCTGCGACGCCCGACGCCGAGGAAGGCGCGTGGTCCCGCGTGCGTGCCCAGGTGGCCTTGGGATGCCGGGCCTTCGTGGTCTGCCCGCTCGTTGAGGGCTCCGAGCGCGTCGAGGCGCGTTCGGCCACCGAGGAGCTCGCGCGCCTCGCCACCGGGCCGCTCGCAGGGCTCGAGCTCGGCCTCCTCCACGGGCAGATGGGCTCGGCCGACAAGGAGCGGGCCATGGCGGACTTTCGTGACGGGACGACCGCGGTGCTCGTCGCCACGACCGTCGTCGAGGTCGGGGTGGACGTCCCCGAGGCGACCGTCATGGTGGTCGAGGACGCGGGCAGGTTCGGCGTCGCCCAGCTGCACCAGCTGCGCGGCCGCGTCGGGCGGAGCGACCGCCCCAGCTGGTGCTACCTCCTCGGGCCTGCGGCGACGCCCGAGGCGGAGGGCCGTCTCGCCGCCTTGGTGCGGACGTCCGACGGCTTCGAGCTCGCCGAGGTCGACCTCGACCTCCGAGGCGAGGGCACGGTCCTCGGCGCCCGCCAGAGGGGCAGGAGCGATCTCCAGCTCGCGTCGCTACGTGACGACGCCGACCTCCTCGAGGCCGCGCGGCGCGTCGCGGAGGCGATCGTCGGCGAGGACCCGGCGCTCGAGGCCCATCCTGGTCTCGCCGCGGAGATGCGCCTCTTCCTCGACCCCGAAGAGGAGGCGTACCTCTTCAAGTCGTGAGCGCTTCGTCCCCGCCGTCAGGATCTCGGCGGGCGCGCCCAGAGGACGACGAGCGCGGCGCCGACGAACGACACCGCCATGACGTAGAAGGCCCAGTGGAACCCGGCGGTGTCGATGATCTCGCCCAGGGCGATGGTCCACAGGGAGCCGATGCCGTAGGAGACGGCGAAGTAGTATCCGAACGCGCCCTGGTGGCTCGAGTCGGCGAGGGCGTCGGCGAAGACGACCTGGAGCAAGGGCGACTCTGCGTAGGCGAAGATGCCCATGAGGACGCCCACCACTCCGAGCGCGAAGAGGTCGTGTCCCACCATGACGAACGCGGCGATCGTGGCGGCGCCGACGGCGTAGACGACCAGGAGCACCCGCCGGCGCCCCACTCGGTCGGCCACGTGTCCGGCGACGACGGGCCCGGCGATGCTGCCGATCAGCAGCGCCGTGTACAGCCCGCCGACGGTCAGCGCGTGCAGGTGCAGCCCGCTCTTCAGGTACGCCGGGACGAAGATCGCCAACGTCCCGAGCCCCCGGCCGCCCGCAGCGATGGTCCCGGCGATCATCGCCCCGAGCGCCTCTCGACTCGAGAGGATGGCACGGAGCACGTCGAGGTGCCCGGGACCGGTCCGATCGGCGGCGGCTTCCGCTGCGGGCGCGGCACTTGGCGAGCACCCCTCGGTCGTGGAGCCGATCGGACGGGGGTCCTTCAACTTCCACGCCACGAGCACCCCGCCGATCGCCAGCGGCACGGTGAGGAACGTCACGCCGACGCGCCAGCCGTAGGAGGCGATGAGCGCGGAGACCGCGAGGGGGATGACTGCGGTGCCGATGCTGCCGCCCGCGACATGCCAGGACAACGCGTAGGCACGGCGCCCAGGGAAGCGCTCGGCGAGCACCGCGCTGCCCACGGGGTGCTGGGGCCAGGAGACCACGCTGCCGAGGCAGCGGACGGCTCCGAAGAGGGCGAACCCCGGAGCGATCCCGCCGAGCAGGCTCGCGATCGCCATGCCGAAGTTCTGCACGGAGAGGAGCAGCCGGGCCGACACCCTGCTCACGAAGCCCGCGAGCCCCTGGAGCAGCCCGCCGGCGACGCCGGCGACGCCGAGCACGATGCCGAGGGATCCGTAGGAAACGTGGAGCGAGGAGATGACGAACGGGTAGGCCACGGCGAGTCCGGCCACGTACACGTGCTGGACCGCGTGGGAGAACGTGACGACCGCGAGCTGGGAAGCGTCCCCGCGCGCTATTCGGGGCGCAGGCTCCCGGCCGCCCGAGCCCGGCGTCGTCGTGGCCGAGATCTCGGCAGGTGGCTCGGCTGCAACGGGCATCAGGCCCCAGGGTGGCACGCGGGCAGACCTGCCCGCACCAGTGGCGGTACCGTGGCATCTGTGCGC
>JBOGGB010000228.1:0-1791 GCA_050743605.1 Acidimicrobiales bacterium | reverse complement strand
TGCAGGTGCTGTCCCGCCGGACGAAGAACAATCCCGTGCTCATCGGTGAGCCCGGAGTGGGCAAGACCGCGATCGTCGAAGGGCTCGCCCAGCGGATCGTCGCGAACGAGTTGCCCGAGACGCTGTCGGGGAAGCAGCTGTACACCCTCGACCTCGGGGCGCTGGTCGCGGGGAGCCGGTACCGCGGCGACTTCGAGGAGCGCCTGAAGAAGGTGCTGAAGGAGATCCGGACGCGCGGCGACATCATCCTTTTCATCGATGAGCTGCACACGCTCGTGGGCGCAGGCGCAGCGGAGGGGGCCATCGACGCTGCCTCGATCCTGAAGCCGATGCTCGCGCGTGGTGAGCTCCAGACCGTGGGCGCGACGACGCTCGACGAGTACCGGAAGCACCTCGAGAAGGATGCCGCGCTCGAGCGCCGGTTCCAGCCGGTGAAGGTGAGCCAGCCCTCCGTCGCCCTCACCATCGACATCCTGAAGGGGCTGCGCGACCGGTACGAGTCGCACCACGCGGTCACGATCACCGACCAGGCGCTCGTCGCCGCGGCCAACCTGGCGGACCGCTACCTCGCAGACCGGTTCCTTCCCGACAAGGCGATCGACCTCATCGACGAGGCCGGCAGTCGGCTGCGTATCCGCAGGATGACCACCCCGCCCGGGCACAAGAAGCTCGACGAGGAGATCAATCGGCTGCGCCAGGACAAGGAGGCGGCCATCGGCCGGGGTGCGTTCGAACAGGCGAAGCGGCTCGCCGAGCAGGAGTCCGACCGGCTGTCGCGCAAGGAAGCGATGGAGGCCGAGTGGCGCGCGGAGGGGGTGGAGCTGTTCGACGTCGTCGACGAGGAGGTCATCGCCGAGGTGCTCGCGAACTGGACGGGGATCCCCGTCTACCGCCTCACCGAGGAGGAGACCGCCAAGCTCCTGCGGATGGAAGACGAGCTGCACAGGCGCGTCATCGGCCAGGAGGAGGCCCTCAAGGCGCTCGCCCGGGCGATCCGCAGGACGCGCGCGGGGCTGAAGGACCCTAAGCGCCCCAGCGGCTCGTTCATCTTCCTCGGCCCGACGGGCGTCGGGAAGACCGAGCTCGCCAAGGCGCTCGCCGAGCTGCTCTTCGGCGACGAGGATTCGCTGATCCAGCTCGACATGAGCGAGTACATGGAGAAGCACACCGTCTCCCGCCTGGTCGGCTCCCCTCCGGGTTACGTCGGCTACGAGGAGGGCGGACAGCTCACGGAGGCGGTGCGGCGCAAGCCCTTCTCCGTGGTCCTCTTCGACGAGGTCGAGAAGGCGCACCCCGACGTGTTCAACACGCTGCTGCAGATCCTCGAGGACGGGCGGCTGACGGACGCGCAGGGTCGCTCGGTCGACTTCAAGAACACCGTGCTGATCATGACGTCGAACCTCGGCACCGCCGACCTGCGCAAGGCCAACGTCGGCTTCGCCAAGACCAACGAGGCCATCACCTACGAGCGGATGAAGGAGCGGGTCAACACCGCGCTCAAGGCGCACTTCCGGCCCGAGTTCCTCAACCGCATCGACGACGTCATCGTCTTCCACGAGCTGAGCATCGACGAGGTGGTCCAGATCTCGGACCTGCTGTTGCAGCGGACGAAGGACCAGCTCGCCGCGCAGGGCATCGGCCTCGAGCTCACGCCGTCGGCACGGTCGCTCATCGCGAAGAAGGGCTACGACCCAATGCTGGGCGCGAGGCCACTCCGCCGCGCGATCCAGTCGATGGTCGAGGACCCACTCTCCGAGAAGCTCCTCTGGAAGGAGTTCCGGAGTGGGGAGA
>JBOGGB010000227.1:0-1566 GCA_050743605.1 Acidimicrobiales bacterium | reverse complement strand
ATCGAGGAGCAGCTGATGGGATTGTGCGACGGTCGGGTCGTCATCGTGACCGGTGCCGGGCGGGGCATCGGCCGCGGCCACGCCCTGGAGTTCGCCCGTCAGGGGGCGAAGGTGGTCGTGAACGACCTCGGTGTCCACGTAGACGGCACGGGATCCTCGGATGGCCCGGCAGGTGAGGTCGTCGACGAGATCCGGGCCTCGGGCGGCGAAGCCGTCGCCAACGGCGAGAACGTCGCCGACTGGGAAGGCGCCGAGCGGCTGGTGCAGGCCGCTCAGGAAGCGTTCGGCGACCTCCACGTCCTGGTGAACAACGCCGGGATCCTGCGGGACCGGATGCTCGTCAACATGACCGAGGCGGAGTGGGACGCCGTCATCGCCGTCCACCTGAAGGGCACCGCCGCTCCGGCGCGGGCGGCGGCGGTGTACTGGCGCCGGCGGGCCAAGGCCGGTGACGACGTCGACGCACGGATCATCGACACCTCGTCGGCGTCGGGGATCTTCGGCAACCCGGGGCAGACGAACTACGGCGCCGCCAAGGCCGGCATCGCGGCGTTCACCGTCATCGCCAGCCAGGAGCTCGGGCGCTACGGCGTTACGGTCAACGCCGTTGCGCCGGGGGCTCGCACCCGCATGACCGAGAACCTCGGGGGTGGGCGGTCCGCACCGGCGCCCGGTGACTTCGACCCGGGCGACCCGGGCAACATCGCTCCGCTGGTTGTCTGGTTGGGCAGCGCCGCGTCCTCGGCGGTCACCGGGCGGGTGTTCCTGGTGAGCGGGGGGACGATCAGCGTGGCCGAGGGGTGGCACCGAGGCCCGACCGCCACCAGGGACACCCGCTGGGATCCTTCGGAGCTGGGTGAGACGGTGGCGAACCTGGTCGCCGAGGCGCGCCCCAACGCCGGGATGGGCGGCACCTAGGCCGGGCGCGGCCGGCGGCAGGTCAGTCAGGGGCCGGTGAAGAGCCCGTTCGCAAGGGAGCTGAGGTCGACCACCGCCGACTGGCTGGCCGGGATGCCCGTGTGGGCAGAGGAGCTGTAGGAGTAGGACGCCAGGAGACCCTGGTACCCGGAGCTCTCGAGGTAGCTGCGGATGTCGCCCGCACCGGTGGCGTTGGCGCCGCTGGCGGCGTTGGCGAGCATCCGCACGGCGTCGTAGCCCCGAGCGAAGGCGACGACCGACCCGTCCATGCTCGATCGGCGTAGGTGGTGGAGCACCGAGTCCCGGAAGGCACGGATGCCGCCCGACGGCGTGCCGGGTCGCACCACCACCCCCGCCGGCACGACGGCGTAGACGCCGCCTCGCCCCGCCTCCCCGATCGCCGAGAGCGCCGCCTGGTCGGTCGAGAGGGGGCCGGCGACGACCGGGACGCCCCACCCGAGCCCGGAGCGCCACCGCAGGACATTGGCGACGCCCAGCGTGTCGTCCATCACGACGACCGCGTCGGGCCTCGTCTTGGCGAGCCGTTCGAGCGCCGCTCGGGCGCCGCCGCCCCCCGGCTGGTAGGACGCCCGCCCGCTCACGACCAGACCACGGCGGCGGGCCGACCCGGCGAACGCCGCCGCACCC
>JBOGGB010000226.1:0-2084 GCA_050743605.1 Acidimicrobiales bacterium | reverse complement strand
GGCGGACGGTGTCGGTCTGCGTCCCCGCCCACAACGAGGCCGCGACCGTCGCCGGTGTCCTCGACGCCGTCGGAGCCGCCCACCTCTCTGCACTCGGCGGATCCGGGCTCGTCGACGAAGTGCTCGTCGTCGACGACGGCTCGACCGATGCCACGGCTGGGGTCGCCTCGGCCGCCGGAGCACGCGTCGTGCGCCTCGGCCGAAGAGCGGGGAAGGGCGGAGCCATGCGCGCGGCCCTCGACGCGGCGGCGGGGGACCTCCTCGTGTTCCTCGACGCGGACGTGCAGAACACCACCGGTGCCTTCGTGACCGGGCTGCTCGGCCCGCTGTTGGTGGGACCGTGGGACTACGCACTCGTGAAGGGGTTCTACGAGCGGCCGATCGGCGACTCCCCGACCGGAGGGGGTCGGGTCACCGAGCTGGTCGCCCGCCCGCTCCTGGACGTCCTCTTCTGCGAGTGGCCCGACCTGTCCCTCGTGCGCCAACCGCTCGCCGGCGAGACCGCCGCCCCGCGCTGGGTGCTCGAGAAGGTCGACTTCGCCTCCGGCTACGGCGTCGAGATCGGTCTCCTCGTCGACGTCGTCACCCGTTTCGGGCCGGGCGCGGTCGCCCAGGTCGACCTCGGCACGCGCGTGCACCGGAACCGCACGCTCGCCGAGCTGCGCCCCCAGGCGGTCGAGGTGCTGCGGGCGGCGCTCGAGCGGTCCGAGTGGCCCGGTCGGTCTGGTCGGCCCGAGTGGTCTGGTCGGCCCGAGTGGCCCGGTCGGCCCGAGTGGCCCGATCGGCTGGAGTGGCCTGGTCGGCCTGAAGACGCAGCCCAGTAGCGTCGTCGGCGTGCAGGACGTCGTCGTCGTCTCGAACAGGGGCCCGCTCTCCTTCCGGCCGGGCGAAGGCGGACAGCCGGTCCGCGCCGGGTCGGGAGGGGGTCTCGCGGCGAGCCTCCACTCGCTCCTCCGGGGGAGCGGCGCGACCTGGGTGGCGGCGGCGATGAGCGCCGCCGACCGGCAGGCGGCGGCCATGGGGCTCATGCGGGACGAGGGGCTGCGGGTCGTGACGGTCGAGCCCGATACCGACGTCTACGACATGGCGTACAACGTCGTGTCCAACACGACGCTGTGGTTCTGCCACCACCATCTGTGGGACCTCATGCGACGGCCGCGCCTCGACCGGCGCTGGCAGGAGGCCTGGGACGCGTACCGGGAGGTGAACCGGGCGTTCGCGGACGCGGTCTGCGAGCACGCTCCCAGAGGCGCCCGGGTGCTCGTGCAGGACTACCACCTCGCCCTCGTCGGGGCGATGCTCGCGGAGAGCCGCCGCGACCTGCGCACCACGCACTTCTCCCACACGCCCTTCGCCGATCCGGGGATCCTGCGCGTGCTGCCGTCGGCCGCCGCCGGCGAGCTCCTCGCGGGGATGGCCGGCTTCGGAGCGTGCGGCTTCCACACCACCAGATGGGAGGCGAGCTTCCGCGGCGCCTTCGGGGATCCCGTCCTCCTGACCGCAGCCGGGGTGCAGGACGCTCCCCGCACCTACGTCGCTCCTCTCGGGCCCGACCCCGAGGCCCTCTGTGCAGAGGTCGCCTCCGACGCGGTGGCCGAGGCGCGCCGCAGCCTGGAGGAGGTCGTCGGCGGCCGCCGCCTGATCGTACGCGTCGACCGGGTGGAGCCGTCGAAGAACATCCTGCGAGGGCTCTGGGCGTTCGACGAGCTGCTCGAAACCCGACCCCACTGGCGCGGCGAGGTCACGATGCTCGCGCTCGCCTACCCGTCACGTGAAGGCCTCGCGGACTACCTCGCCTACCGCTCCGAGGTGGAGCACACCGTCGAACGGCTCACCGAGCGCTGGGGGACGGCCGAGTGGACCCCAGTGGTGCTCGGCGTGGCCGACGACCGGGCGCGGTCGATGGCCGCGCTCAGCGCCTACGACGTGCTCCTCGTCAACCCGGTGCGCGACGGGATGAACCTGGTGGCCAAGGAAGGCCCGCTCGTGAACCGCGCGGAGGGGGTGCTCGTGCTCTCGAGGGAGGCGGGTGCCTTCGAGGAGCTCGGGCCCGCAGCCCTCGGCGTGAACCCCTTCGACGTCTC
>JBOGGB010000225.1:0-8319 GCA_050743605.1 Acidimicrobiales bacterium | reverse complement strand
CCTGAGCGACGCTCCGAGCGGCGAGTCGTCGATCGGGACGCGCTGGCTCATACCCGTCCTCGTGCGCACGGTGGCCGATGCCCGAGCGGAGGGCACCGGTTCGGACGGCGTGGCGCGGGTGCTCCTCACCGAGGAGCGCGCGCCGCTCCCGCCGGGCCCAGGAGACGGGCCCGTCCTCCTGAACGCCGGGGGATGGGGGGTCTACCGCGTCGGGTACCCCCCCGAGCACCGCGCACGGCTCGCCGAGCGCCTCCAAGCCCTGACTTCGCTCGAGCGCTTCGACCTCCTCTCCGACACCTGGGCGCTCGTGCTCGCCGGGCGCGCGGAGCTCGGTGAGCTCTTCGAGCTCGCCGCCCGCCTCGGCGACGAGGAAGAGGAGGCGGTCGAGACCTATCACGTCGTGGTCTCCTCGCTCCACCTTTGCGCCCGCGTCGCGGATGCCGTCGACCGTCCGGCAGTGGTGGCCGCCGCGCAGACGCTCCTCAGACCTCGTGCGGATGCCCTCGGTTGGGACGCTCGAGCGGGAGAGGGCGAGCGCGTTCCGACGTTGCGCGCGCTGCTCCTCGAGGCGCTCGGCACGACTGGAGAGACAAAGGAAGTGCTCACCGAGACGGCTCGCCGTTTCGGAGCGTGGCGCCAGGGCGGGGTGGCGATCGACGCCAATCTCGAGTCGGCAGTCCTCGCCGTCGTCGCCGACCAGAACCGCGAGGGCGACTACGAAGCAGTGCTGGACCGCTACCGCCATCCTGCCAACCCGCAGGAGGAACGCCGGCATCTCCTCGCGCTGGGCTGCTTCGCAGACTTGGATTTGTGCGGACGGACGTTCGAACTGGCGATCGGAGAGGTGCGGAGCCAAGACGGCCCCGTGGTCGTGCGCTCCCTTCTCGCGAACCGTGTCGGAGGCTCGATGATCTGGGAGCGCGTGAAGGCGGAGTGGAGTCGCATCCTCGACCGGTTCCCCGACGTGAGCCATGCCGCAATGGTGTCGGCCGTCCGTACGCTCTGCCATGACCCCGCGCTGGCCGACGACGTCACGCAGTTCCTCGCCGATCACCCGCTCCCAGTCGGCCAGCGGACCGTCGCCCAGACCCTCGAGCGGCTCGCCGTGAACGTACGCTTCGGCGAGCGGCTACGCGGGAAGGTCGCCGGCGAGCTCGCGAAGACCGTGGCGCGCTGACCCGAGGCGGTCTGGCGTGAGCGCGGGGGTGGTTGCCGTCGTCTTCGCGCTCGTTGCGGCGGCCGAGCTGCCCGACAAGACGATGATCGCCACCATCGTCATGGGGAGCCGGAGCCGGCCTGCGCTCGTCTGGCTCGGGGCTGCTGGAGGTTTCCTCGTCCAGGTCGGGATCGCGGTTGGCGCGGGTCGAGCCATCGAGCTCCTCCCTCGAGAGACCCTTCAGATCGTGGTCACCGCCCTCTTCTTCCTCGGCGCGGTCCTCCTCCTGGTCGTGCCCGAGTGGCGAAGGAAGGCGCGAGGCGCACGTGAGGCCGACCGGGCAAAGCCGGTGCCGACCCTCCCCTGGAAGGTGGTCGCGACCGCGTTCTTCGTCGTCTGCGTGGGCGAATTCGGGGACCTGACCCAGCTTTTGACGGTCGACCTCGTGGGCAAGTACCACGAGCCGTGGGCGGTGTTCGTCGGGGCCTATGCCGGGTTGCTCGCAACGTCGGCGCTCGGCGCCTTCGGCGGCCGTGCGCTGCTCCGCGTGCTTCCCCTGGAGTGGATCCGGCGAGCTGGGGGCCTGGCTTTGCTGGGGTTCGCCGCGTACGGCATCTACGCTCTGACCACGTGACAGGTCGAGCGGACGAACTCCTCGCGCTCGCGCGCGCGACCCGCGGCTTCATGCCGGACGACGAAGGCTTCGCCCTCTACGAGGCTGCGCGACGCGCCGGCGAGACAGCCGGGAGATGCGACCGGTCCCCGGCATTCGTCGAGATCGGTGCGTGGTGCGGCAAGTCGACGGTCTACCTCGGGGCCGCGGCGGAGGCCACCGGCGCGATCCTCTTCAGCGTCGACCACCACCGGGGCTCCGAGGAGAACCAGCCGGGCTGGGAGCACCACGAGGCAGACCTCGTCGACCAGGCGGTGGGAAGGATCGACACGTTGCCGCGCTGGCGGAAGACGATCGTGGCTGCAGACCTCGAGGCCGTCGTCGTCGGGGTCGTGGGCGACTCTGCGACGGTCGCGACGTACTGGGCGACTCCGCTCGACTTCTGCTTCATCGACGGCGGTCACGGCGAGGAGCCTGCGTGGGCCGACTTCCGGGGCTGGGCACCGCTCGTCTCGATCGGCGGGCTGCTCGCGATCCACGATGTGTTCCCCGATCCCGCCGACGGCGGCCGCCCTCCTTACGAGCTGTGGTGCGACGCGATGGGCTCCGGCGAGTGGGCGCAGGAAGCGGCATGCGGAAGCCTGCGCGTGCTGCGGCGCCTCCGACCGAGCGTGGGCTGAGCCGCGCGCGACGAGGGCGTTCAGCGGGCTCCATGCCGATCGGTCCCGGTGAGGGACGAGGCGGAACTGTCCGGCTCGAGGCGAGCGCCGGCAGCCGCGATGCAGCTGGCGTCGCCAGTGCAGAAGGGCGCCGCCAGGTCGATCGCGGCCGACAGCGTGTCACCGCGGAAGAGGCCGGACGCTGCCGACGCGGCCGACAGCGCGTCCGCTGCCAGCACCATCGCGGCGGCGGTGTAGGTGGTGCGCTCGCCCCCGGGGAACGTCATCTCGTCCGGGTACACCATGCCGGTCCAGTAGGAGCCGTCGGCGAGGCGGAGCCCCTGTCCCCAGCCGAGGAGCTCGAGTGCCGAGCGCTCCTTTCCAGCGGCGCTCAGCGCGATCGCGCATTCCGCGGTCTCGGCAGCCGTGACCCAGTCGTTCCCCGACACGCAGCGGACGCCCGAGCCGTCCAGCACGAAGGTCATCCATGTCCGCTCGAGCCGAAGACACGCCGCATCGCCCGTGATCGCCCCCGACAGCACCGGGTAGTACCAGTCCATCGCGAACTCGTCCTTCGGAGTGAAGGCACGGGGATGCCGGGCGACCGCGTGGCCGAGACGGCCGGCCGCGAGCTCCCATCCAGGTCGGGGCCGGTCGAGCGCCTCCGCAGCCGCCACCGCGCAGCGCAGGCTGTGGAAGATGGAGGACGACCCCGTGAGCAACGCGTAGCTCTCGGGACGGCCGGCCTGGTCGAGCGACCACCGCACCGACCCGTCGGGCCGCTGCCAGCGCAGCACGAAGTCGATCGCACGCTCGACCATCGGCCAGTGACGTGCCAGCAGGTCGTACTTCCCGGTGACCAGTGCGTGGTGCCAGAGCCCCGTCGCCACGTAGGCGCAGACGTTCGTGTCGATCCGTGAGTCCTTCACGCCGTGCGCGAGGTAGTAGTTGAACCAGCTGCCGTCCGGGAGCTGCCTCGCGGCAAGCCAGTCGAAGGCCGCCTCGGCCTCCGCGAGGAACCCGCACAACGTGAGCGCCATCGTGGCCTCGACGTGGTTCCACGGGTCGGCGTGCCCTCCCGCGAACCACGGGATCATGCCGTCCGCGCGCTGCGCTGCGGCGATGGCGCGCCCGCTGGCGTAGACCTCCTCGGCGGTAAGCACCCCTGGCACCTCGGGAACGAGCGCAGAGGTTCCGCGGCCGGCGTCGAAGTTCATGCTGCCGAAGCCTCGGCATGGGAGGGCCCGCGCGGGCGGGACGGTGCCACCGCGCCTCGGGGCTTATTGAAGTAGACGACGAGGCTCTTCCCGATCAGTGGGTCGAGCACGCGCGCGGCGAGCCGGGTCGCACGAGGCTGCTTCACGATCTCCCACACCAAGAGGCGGTGGTAGGCCGCAACGGCGGGATGCGCATTGTTGGCGGGCCCCACGAGGCAGCGCAGCCACCAGTACGGCGAGTGCAGCCCGTGCGCGTAGTGGTGTTCGACCGGTACCATCCCGCAAGAGACCAGGCGTCGGAGCAGGGTCTGACGACGGTAGATGCGCACGTGCCCGCCCGGCACGTCGTGATAGGCGTCGGAAAGAAGCCAGTTGACCACCTCGGGCCCGCAACGGGGGACGGTCACCGCCATGGTCCCGCCGGGACGTAGTACCCGGACGAGCTCCGCTATCGCCCGGGTGTCCTCGGTGATGTGCTCGAGGATCTCTGCGGCGATGACGCGGTCGAAGGCACCGTCGGCGAACGGAAGGTCGAGCGCGTCCGCGCGCACCGCTCCGGCGTGCGCGTGCTCATCGAGCTCGCCGGCTGCGAGCATGGCGAGGAGCATCCCCCGCACATCTCGGAGCTCGTCCGTCCCGGCATCGAGCGCCACGACCTCGCCCCCGCGACGTGCCGCCTCGAAGGCATGCCGACCCGAGCCGCACCCGAGGTCGAGCACTCGATCGCCGCGGCGCAGGCAGAGACGGTCGTAGTCGACGGTCAGCACGTGGCCGCCCGAGTGAGCGGCCGGTCCGGCGCACCCGATGGGCCCTCCCCCGTCAATGGGTGGGGCGCGAACGGGGCGGGGTCACCCAGCAGCGCGCGGTAGCGCGCTGCCGTGGACTGCGCGGTGACTCGCCACGTGAAACGGCGGAGCACCCGGGCTCTGCCGGCGGCACCGAGACGGGCGCGAGCCGCCGGATCGTCGAGCAGCCCTGCGATCGCCCCGGCGAGCGCCCCGGGATCGTTCGGCGGGACGAGCACGGCCGTCTCCCCGTTGCGCCCGACCACCTCAGGCAGCGCACCCCCGGTCGTCGTCACCACAGGCACGCCACAGGCCATCGCCTCGATCGCCGGCAACGAGAACCCCTCGTAGAGCGAGGGGACCACCGCCACTTCCGCTTCCCCGTAACAGCGCGCGAGCTCCTCGTCGGTGATGCCGCTGACGAACTGGACCAGCGGGCGCAGGCCGAGTCGGTCGAGCGCGCGGTCGACACGTCCTCCCTTGGAGGGGCGCCCCACGACGACGACCTCGACGGCGTGGGAACTGCGCAACTGGGCGACCGCCTCGAGGAATGGCACCAACCCCTTCATGGGGACGTCGCTCGAAGAGGTGACCATCAGCCGTCCCGGCACCGCTCTGACGCCCGGCTGCGGCCGGAAGACCTTGTGGTCCACTCCGACGGGCACGACGGACATGCGCTCAAGAGCGACTCCCATCTGCGCGGCGATGTCCGTGCGCGACGAGTGGGAGACCGTGATCACGGCCGGCAGATGCTGCGCGACTCGGATCTGCATCCCGAGGAAGCCGAACCAGCGTCGCGTCGCGCTCCGCTGCCACACGCCGGACGCGTGGTTTAGCGCCAGCTGGCGGTCGACCGTGATCGGATGGTGGAGCGTCGTGAGAAGGGGCCAGCCGTCAGCGAGGATCCCGAGCATTCCGTTGCCAAGGCACTGGTTGTCGTGGACGAGATCGAACTCACCGCACCTCGCACGCAGCGCTCGCCTCGCCCGGAGAGAGAACGCCAGGGGCTCTCCGAACCCCCCGGTGAGCATCACCCCGAGCTCTGCGACCCCCGCGAGGTCCCGAACCTCGCGGGGATGGGGAAGGCGGAAAGGGTCGGGCTCACGGTACAGGTCCAATCCGGGCAGGGGGACGAACCCGACCCCGGCGTCCAGTGCGGGCCACGGCTGGCCGGAGAAGACGGTGACCGAGTGGCCCAGCGCGACCAACTCGCGCGTCAGGTGGCGCGAATAGACCCCCTGGCCACCGCATCGCGGGTTGCCGCGGTACACGAGGAAGGCGACCCGAAGGCCCCCGGGGCCGGCGGGAGCCGGCGGGACCGGTCTCGGGAGGACGACTCGCCGGGATCTCTCCCAGGACTCCTGCACGTCTCGCCACGAACGACGCAGGCCCTCAGCCAAGGGACGGACCGCGGATGCGTCCCCGGGAGGTCATGGCGGGAAGCCTTCCCCGCACCGTGCCCGCGGTGCAAGCCTCAGCATGCCGACGGGAGCGTCCGGGCATCGGGGCGACTCTGCGACACAGCGGGCGAGCGGTGCGTCACGTGCGTGAACCGAGTTGGAACGCCTTCACCGCGAGCAGCACGACCGCACACACGAGATAGCCACGCAGCGCATACATGGCCATCAGGCGGCTGCGTGACCACACTGGGCGCTCCAGCCGGTGCAGCGGGGGCATACGCCAGTGCGCCCGGCGCGCACGCGGCATCTGGGGATCGGGAGGCCGCTGCCGGAGCACTCTCCAGTAACCGATCCCCCCGACCACGTAGACGAGCAGGAGCCCGGCGCCCACTCCAAGGACGAGGTCCTTCACGTCGAGATGGGGGAAGACCGTCGTGGCCATGAGCACCACGGAGAGCATTAGCAGCACCGAGACGATACCGAAAGCGATCACGTTGAGCCAGGGTCGGTTGACCCAAGGCCCGAGCACCTCCTTGTCGTTGCAGAGGAGCAGGAGGAAGACGGTCGCGCTCGGGAGGAGGACGCCAGCCAGGGCTTGGACTCCCGTCGTGATGAGCCCGAGGGGCGCGCCGGGGAGGAGGACGATCCCCGCCGCGATGACCACCATCGCGGTAAACGAGGCATAGAAGAACTTCGCCTCGCGCCAGCTGCGGTGCAACGAGTGCCGCGCCCCGAAGACGTCGCCGAAGGCGTAGGAGGTGGCGAGCGTGACGGAGGCGGCACCGATGAGCGACGCGTTCAGCAGGACGATCGAGAAGAGCGCGCCTGCGGCGTGGCCTACATAGCGCGAGAGCCCGTGTGCGACCGCTTCGGAGTCAGTGAAATGACCGAAGAGCGGATGGCCCGAGAAGGCGGCGGCCACGAATGCCATGATCAGCGACGCGGCAAACACGGTCACGATTGAACCGATGACGGTGTCGGCACGCTCATAGGAGATCAGCCGGGTCGTGATCCGCTTGTCGATGATGTTGGACTGCTGGAAGAAGAGCTGCCAGGGAGCGACGGTCGTCCCGACGATCGCGATGACCAGGAGGACCGAGGTGGACGTGAAGCCGCCGTGGACCCCCGGAACGAAGAACCCGTGGAAGAACGCCGACGCATGCGGATGGCTGAAGACGGCGAGGGGGATCACCAGGAAATTGGCGACGATGAACACGAACATGAACCGTTCCCAACGCCGGAAGCTCCCGGTCGCGGTGATCGCGATGAGGGCTACAGCTGCGATGGGGACCGAGATGTAGGGGCTCACTCCGAAGTAGGCAAGGGCGAGGTTCACACCGATGAACTCGGTGGTGATGGTGAGGAAGTTCAGGATGAAGAGGTCCCCCACCGAGAACGCCCCCCAGAACTTGCCGAACCGCTCGTTGATGAGCCGAGCATGGCCGACGCCGGTGACCGCGCCAAGCCGGACGACCATCTCCTGGTTGACCACGAGAACGGGCACAAGAAGCGGGAGCGTCCATAGAAGCGTGAGGCCGTAGTTCTGCGCCGCTTGGGCGTAGGTTGCTACGCCCCCGGCATCGTTGTCGCCCACCATGACGATGATCCCGGGTCCGAGGATCGCGAGGAGCATGAGCACGCGGCGCTTCCACGTGCGTTGCGACTCAGCGTCGAGCACGCGGATGGTGCCGAAGGCACCCTGGATGTCCCCCTCTGCCATCTGCTCACCTCCTCTCGCCGAGCTCTCATGGCGTGCGCGCACGCCATCGAGGCTCAGCGCGGAGCGTGAGCCCGCGCCGCTCTCAAAGGCGAGCGCACGGCCCGCCGGCATGGCGATCCGTCGTTCTCGTCAAGGGCGACCTGGGGCGTCGTCCGCCCCGGGCGCCCGGTATCTGGGGGTTCCGTCGATCTGTGCATGTTGGTCAGTCCTCGGGCGACATCGTCCCGAAGTCGCGGCGCCACCCGGTGGGCAGCATCAGCTCGAGCACGTCGTCCACCGTCACGATACCCAGGATGCGCTGGTGCTCGGTATCCAAGACGGGGGCGACCATCAAGTTGAAGTCCGACATCTTGCGGACCGTCGCGCCGAGGTCCCAATCCGGGTGAAGGTGCGCAGGGATGGCACGGACCACGGACGCGAGCGTGGAGGTGAGCTGGGCGCGCAGCAGCGTCACGACCGACGCCGAGCCGACGACCGTGCCGTCCGGGTCCAGGGCGAACACGACCTGGAGCGACTCGGGCGCGGCGGTGCTGTGCCGCACGGCGGAGAGGGCATCCTCGATGGTCGCCGACTCGGGCAGGGAGACGAAGTCAGGGCTCATGAGGCCGCCCGCGGTCTCGGGGTTATAGCTGAGGAGCAGGTGCACCTTCCGGCGCTGCGGCTGGGGAAGCGCCTCGAGCAGGCGGAGGCGGCGATCCTGGTCCGCTTCCATGATGAGGTCGGCGGCATCGTCGGGCGCCATCGACGCGAGGAGCCGTGCGGCATCCTG
>JBOGGB010000224.1:0-2118 GCA_050743605.1 Acidimicrobiales bacterium | reverse complement strand
GTGCCTGGGAGCAGGGCCAGGACGTCGCCGCGGTGTTGGGGCTCGAGGCCGCGCTGAGCGCGCCATGGGCCGATCGACCGGTGCAGTTCGTGACGGTGGCAGAGCTCGTGGAGACCTTCGGGGAGCGGGCCATGCCCTTCCTCACCGAGGCGATAGATCTCGGGTTGCTCGCCGCAGAGGACGGGGGCCGCTATCGCGTGGCGAACCCCGCTGCCCTCGAGGTCGGCCGGCTCCTCGTCGCGGCGGGCGTGCCGCTCGAGGCGGTGCTGGCTACCGCGCGGCGCCTGCGGTCGGACGTGGACGCGATCGCGCGTCGCTTCGTCGGCCTGGTGCAGACCCATGTGGTGGGGCCGCCGGGTGCGTCCCTCGACGGCGTCGAGCTGCGGGGGCTCGGCGAGCTCGTCGCCGCCCTGCGCCCGCTGGTGAGCCGGCTCGTCGACGCCGAGCTCGGAAGAGCCATGGAAGCAGAGATCAGCCGCCGTCTCGGAGAGCACCTCGAGCGCCTCGCGCAGGGGACCCGCCCTTCGAGGAGGGGCTGAAGTGCTCGTGGTCAGCTCGCGGTGGCGGGCGCCTTGGGCGAGCTGGCGGACCCGGGGGAGGACGTCCCGGAGGAGCCCGACTTGTCCGAGCCCGAGCTGTCCGAGCCCGACTTGTCCGAGCCCGACTTGTCCGAGCCCGAGGCCGAGCTGCCCGACGCCGGCGCGGCGGGCTCGCCTCCGGCGCCCGACGAGGCGCTCTCCTTTCGCTCCTTTTCCTTGGGCTCCCTCGACGCGGACTTCCCGTTCCCGGAGCGGCTATCGGTGCGGTAGAAGCCGCTTCCCTTCAGCACGATGCCGATGGAGCCGAAGACCTTGCGGAGATCGCCGCCGCAGTCGGGACAAGTGGTGAGCGGGTCCTCGGAGAACGACTGGAAGGCCTCGAGATGGTGTCCGCAGCTCGTGCATGCGTACTCGTACGTCGGCATCGACTTCTCCTCGGTGTCCCGACCCTGGGCCGCCGACCCGCTCCGCTCCGGTGCGGGTCATGCTGGCACTCTCGACCTTCGACTGCCAATTCTAGTGGCTGGCGCGCCGCGGCACCCCGGCAGCCAGCTTCCCGCTGTGTGGTGCGGTGCGGTGCGGTTCGGGAGTTGTCCGGAGAAGGTGCGATGGACAGCGAGCCCGGCGCGCCTCGTCAGTAGACTCATCCCGTGGCCGAACGAAGCCTGACCCACCTCGATCCCCTCGGCGGGGCGCGCGTGGTCGACGTAAGCCCGAGGGAGCCGACCCACCGGCGGGCGCTCGCCCGTTGCCGCGTGTGGATGCAGCCGGAGACCACGACCCAGGTGGCCAACAACGCCATCACGAAGGGCGACGTGCTCGCTGCCGCGCGGATTGCCGGGATCCAGGCGGCGAAGCGGACTTCCGACATGATCCCCATGTGCCAGCCGGTGCTGGTGGGGTCCGTATCGGTCAACTTCTCGATCGGGGACGACTACGTCGAGGTGGAGGCACAGGTCGAGACCGTCGATCGCACCGGCGTGGAGATGGAGGCCCTGACCGCGTGCACCGTGGCGGCGCTCACCGTCTACGACATGTGCAAGTCGGCCGACCGCTCGATGACGATCGCAGACATCGCGCTGTGGGAGAAGTCCGGCGGCCGTTCCGGACCCTGGCGGCGGACGAGTCAGCCGGAAGACGCCCGCACGCGTTGAGGATCGCTGCGGCCGTGTGCGCCGAGCGCTCCGGTCAGCTCCGGCGCTTTCCCGCGCGCGCGAAGAAGTCGGGAGTGAAGGCCCCGGGGGTCGAGTCCTCCACCGGGGGCTGCCCGTCAGCATGGCCGCCCAATGCGCCGTTGGCCGCCTGAGCGGCTCCGCCAAGTGATCCGGCGGACACGGGCTGTGGGACGACGACGAATCCCGGCGGCGGCGGCGGCGGGGCGCCTAGCTGGAACCCCGGCGGGGGCGGAGGCGGTAGTCCGGCCGCCGGGAGCTCGCGCGTCGAGGACCACGCGTCCTCGAGGAGATCCTGCGGCGGGCCGACGTGGAACCCAGGCGGAGGCGGGGGGAAGTCCGCGTCGAAGCTGATCGGCGGGGGTGAGGCGTCCACCTGGAACCCTGGCGGGGGCGGAGGGGAGCCC
>JBOGGB010000223.1:0-9146 GCA_050743605.1 Acidimicrobiales bacterium | reverse complement strand
GTCACCACCAGACCGTCGCGCCGCAGCCGGTACTCGACGCGCAGCTCCACCGAGAAGGGGTAGCCGGGCGTCGGGCGGATCGTGCAACCCACCATGATGACGTTCTGCGCGTTGGCTTCGAGCCGCCAGGGCAGCCAGCGCACGAGCCCATGGATCGCGTTGCCGAGCGCTGGCTCGTCCAGCGCCGCCTGCGCCTGCACGCCCCGCCACTCGTAGGCGCCGTCGCCCAGGCGGTTGGGCCACGGTGCGAGCACCTGTCCGCGCCCTGCGTGGCTCCACTCCGCGGGCCCGAAGCCGTCGACGACGTCGCTCCCACCGAAGGTGTAGCTCCGCAGGGTCGCGCCCACCTCGGTGACGACGGCCTCTTGGTGACCGTGCCCGATGACCCACTGCTCCCCCGTCGGCGTGATCGGCGAAGCGCTCTCCGGCATACGACGTCCTCCCAGGGTGGTCCGGACCGGCGGGTATCGTACTGGCGCGTGCGGGTCTTGGTCACGAACGACGATGGCGTGCACGCTCCTGGGCTCGCCGCGATCACCCGTGCGCTCGCCCGATGGTGCCGCGACGAGGGCGGCCACGAGGTCGTCGTGGTGGCGCCCCTCGCGAACCACAGCGGCGCGTCCGCCGCGGTCGGAACGGTCTACGAGCGGGAGGCGATCTCCTACCGGCGAGTCCGGATCGAGGGGGCGGAGCACGTCCCGACGTACGGCGTGGACGCGCCGCCGGCACTGGCGGTGCTGGTCGGGGCCCTCGGAGGCTTCGGGCCTCGTCCCGACGTGGTCGTGTCGGGGATCAACCTCGGCGTGAACGTCGGGCGCTCGGTCCTCCATTCGGGGACCGTCGGCGCCACGCTCACCGGCGCCCAGATCGGGCTGCGCGGCCTTGCGGTATCGCTCCGGTCGGGGTCCCCACCTGAGCAGTGGGCCACCGCGTCGAGGATCGCCGTCGCATTGCTCCCTGCACTCTGCGCCGCGCCGCCGCGGACGGTGCTGAACCTGAACGTGCCTTCGGTCCCGATGGAGGAGCTGCGAGGCGTGCGGCGAGCGCGGATCAGCAGATCGGGCATCGTGAAGCAGGCGGCCGGGAGCACCGGGTCCCCCGACCCCCGCGGCGGCGGCCCCGCACTGGGCGGCAACGCGGACGAGGGCGAGGTCCGCCTCACGCTCGGGACCGCCATACCCACGCTCGGCCGAGCCGACGAGAACGAGGACCCCGAGGACGACGCCGCGCTGATCGCCGCGGGCTACGCGTCGATCACCCCGATCGTCGGTGTCCGGGAGGACACCGCACCGGACTCGGACGAGCTCGTGCACGAGGCGCTGACGACGGTGCACGACATGCTCGGGCTCTGAGGTCCGCAGCGCTCAGCGCATCTCGGCGACTCGGGTCTGGGTTCATTCCTCGGGCGAGGCGGGGCGGCGACCCTGCTTCGTGATCGATCGGTGCCGCTTGTCTTCCATCCGACGCACCCGCGCTGCTCGGGTGGGAGCGGTGGGGCGACGGCGGCGTGGGACGCGTAGGCCCTCGGCGAGCCGCTCCGCGAGGCGGCCGAGCGCGAGCTCGCGGTTGCGCGCTTGGGAGCGCTCGTCGCCGGCGGACGCGGTGACCACCGCACCGAGCCGCTCGAGGAGGAGCGCGCGCTGGCGGGGGCCGAGCGACGGCGAGCGCGCGACGTCGAACCGCACCTCCACCCTGCTCGCCGTCCGGTTCGCGTGCTGGCCCCCAGGCCCTCCTGGGGTCGTCGCGCGCCAGTCGATCTCCTGGATCGGGATCGCGAGCGAGCGCGAGACGCGCAGCACCGCCCGCGGAGCATCGGGAGGCTCCCGGCCGGTTCTGGGGTCCTCCCCATCGCCCACTGCGCCCCCATCGCCCGTGCCGGCCACGGGACCAGCCTAGGGACCCGGGCGACCGCAACCGGGGCGAGCTCCCGCGCTGCGGTGACTCCCGCGGGACCAGCGCACGCTCCCCGTTACGCTCCGCTCCCATGGAATATCGGCACCTCGGACGGAGCGGGCTCGTGGTCTCCGCACTGGCATACGGCAACTGGATCACCCACGGCGGACAGGTCGAGGAGGACGCGGCTCGGGCATGCGTGCACAAGGCGCTCGATCTCGGCATCACGACGTTCGACACCGCCGACGTCTACGCGCAGGGGAGGGCAGAGGAGGTCCTCGCGAGCGCCCTCGAGGGCCACCCACGAGGATCCTTCGAGCTCTGCACGAAGGTGTACTGGCCGACGGGACCCGGGCCGAACGACCGCGGGCTCGCGCGCAGGCACGTCGTAGAGGCCGTCCACGCCTCCCTACGGCGCCTCCGGACCGACTACGTCGACCTCTACCAGGCACACCGCTACGACGTCGAGACGCCGCTGGAAGAGACGCTGCGGGTCTTCGACGATCTGGTGCGCCAGGGAAAGGTGCTCTACGTCGGCGTCTCGGAGTGGACCGCGGAGCAGATCGAGTCTGCTCTGCAGATCGCCGACGACATGGGCTTCGACCGGCTCGTGTCGAACCAGCCGCGCTACTCGATGTTGTGGCGGGTGATCGAGGCGGAGGTCCTGCCCCTCTGTACGCGCGAGGGGATCGGCCAGGTCGTGTTCTCTCCCCTTGCCCAGGGCGTGCTGACCGGCAAGTACCTGCCGGGCCAGCCGCCGCCGGAGGGGTCGCGCGCGACCTCCTCCGACGGGGCGAATTTCATGATCGACCTGCTGACCGACGACGTGCTCGACGCCGTCCAGGGGTTCGCGGCACTCGCACGGGCCGCGGGTCACACGCCTGCCTCGGTGGCGCTCGCATGGGTCCTTTCGAACCCGAACGTGTCCTCCGCGATCGTCGGCGCGAGCCGGCCAGAGCAGCTCGAGGACAACGTGAGGGCGCTCGACGTCGATCTCGAGCCGGAGCTCCTGCGCGCCGTCGAACAGGTGCTCGACGCGGTCGTGCGGCGCGACCCAGGGCTGACCCAGAGCCCCGCCTCCCGCCCCTGACGGACCTCGACGCGCGGCGACTGCGCGGGCCGCGCGCATCGGAGGAGGCGGGTGCTACCAGGGTTCCTCCTCCGTGGCCCCTCCTGGCGCCGTCCGAGGTGGTCCGGCGGGTCGTCCGCTTGCCCTACCCTGAGGGCGTGCCCAACAACGTGATGGACGTATCCGCGTGGCTCGACGCGCTGGCAGGCTCCCACGACCGGCTCTCCGACATCGTCGGCGCGCTGGACGACGAGGGACTCAGGAGCCCGTCGTACTGCGACGGCTGGACGGTCGCTCAGGTGCTCTCCCACGTCGGCAGCGGCGCGGAGATCATGGGCGGCGCGGTGGACGCCGGGGTGGCAGGGGAAGCACCCCCGTCACGGGACACATATCCCCAGATCTGGGAGCGGTGGAACGCGATGGGCCCCCGGGAGGCCGCCGAGGCGGCGCTCGGCACCGACGGAGAGCTCGTCGAGCGGCTCGAGCACCTCGGCGACGGGCTCTCCGAGCTCGAGTTCACACTGTTCGGCGGGATGCGCATGGATGCGGTCGGGCTCCTCAGAACGCGCCTGGGCGAGCACGCGCTGCACACCTGGGACGTGGCGGTGACGCTCGATCCCCGCGCCCTCGTCGAGGCCGACGCAGTGACGCTGCTCTCCGACGGGCTGGCGAGGATGACCGGGTGGCTCGGGAAGGCCGAGCTCGCGGACCAGCCCCGACCCTTCACCGTGCGGGTCGTCGTCTCCGACCCAGACCACCAGTTCGATCTCTCGGTGGGCGACGCGGTCTCCGCGTCGATGGCCGACGATGCCGACGCTGGGGAGGTACCGCCCAGGACGTTGCATCTGCCGGCCGAGGCGTTCCTTCGGCTCGTCTACGGGCGGCTCGACCCGTCGCACACGCCTGATGTCCCCCCCGAAGAGCAGTCGACGCTCGACACGCTTCGCAAGGTCTTCCCCGGCTTCTGACCCGAACGTGAGCCGCGGGGGTGATCGACCGCGATGACCCCTTCGGCGCCGATGGACGCGCTCGTCGTCGGCTCGGGCCCGAACGGCCTCGCCGCCGCGGTGGTGCTGGCCGCAGCAGGGCTCTCGGTTCGAGTGCACGAGGCCGCCGACGTGCCCGGCGGCGGGTGCCGCACCGCTGAGCTGACGCTGCCCGGGTTCCGCCACGACACCTGCTCGGCCGTCCACCCGCTGGCGCTCGCGTCCCCCTTCTTCCGCCGCTTCGGGCTCGAGGCACGCGGGGTGCGGCTCCTCCAGCCCGACGTGCCCTTCGCACATCCTCTCGGAGCTGGCCGGGCTGCAGCCGCGTGCAGGGACGTCGAAGAGACCGCGGCGGCACTCGGGCTCGACGCCGACGGGCGCGCGTACCGCCGCATGCTCGAGCCCCTCGTCCGCTCCACCGGAGCGCTCGCGGACGCCGCGCTGTCCTCGTACCGCGCGCTCCCGGCAGACCTGGGGACCGCCGCGCGCTTCGGCGTGCACGCCCTGCGGTCGGCGCGGGCGCTGGCACGACGCTTCGAAGGTGTGCCCGCACGTGCGCTCCTCGCTGGGGTGGCGGCCCACTCCGTGCAACCCCTGGACGCGCCGCTCACCGGAGGGATGGCGCTGTTCTTGTGCTCACTCGCGCACGGTGTCGGCTGGCCGGTCGCGGAAGGGGGAAGCGGCGCGATCGTCGACGCCATGATGGCGGCGCTGGAGGAGCGCGGGGCCGAGGTGGTCACGGGCGTGCGGGTCCGGTCGCTGTCAGACCTTCCGCCCGCGCGCGCAGTGCTGCTCGACGTGAGCCCGCGCGCCGCGGCGGCGATGCTGGGAGCGCGCCTGCCGCAGTACACGCGTCAGCTTCGGCGGTTCCGCTACGGCCCAGGGGTGTGCAAGGTCGACTGGGCGCTCGCAGGTCCGGTCCCCTGGGACGCAGAGCTGTGCCGGAGGGCGGGGACGCTCCACCTGGGCGGGACCTTCGAGGAGATCGCGTCGGCCGAGGCTGACGTGGCGGCGGGGAGGCACGCGGAGCGACCGTTCGTGCTCGCCGCGCAGCCTTGCGTCGTCGACCTCACCCGGGCGCCGGAGGGAAACCACACGTTCTGGACGTACTGTCACGTGCCGGCGGGATCCGACAGGGACATGAGCGACCCGATCGCTTCGCAGGTCGAGCGGTTCGCCCCGGGGTTCAGAGACCTCGTCCTCGCCAAGTCGGTGCGCACGGCACGCCGCATGGAAATCGAGGACGCCAACTACGTGGGGGGCGACATCTCCTGCGGAGTGCAAGACGTCCGCCAGATGCTCGCCCGGCCGGTCGCCCGGTGGAACCCCTACCGGGTGCCGGGCGGCGGCGTGTACCTGTGCTCCAGCGCCACGCCTCCCGGGTCAGGCGTCCACGGGCGTTGCGGAGAGCTCGCGGCACGCGCAGCGCTGAGAGAAGTCTTCGGCATCGGTGACGTCGAGCTCGGTCCCGACCGGTAGGTGTCGCCGTCTCGAGCCGCGTCCAAGTCCTCGTGGCGCTGAACTTGGAGCATCGCACGTTGAAGGCGGCAGCGCCTACTCGCTGCCTGTGAGCGCCCATGTAACCGCGGCGTCCGCGGGTTTCAGCTCCGGCGCTCCAGCTCCTCCACGAGGATCGGCGCGGCCGTCGTCACCGCGTGGATGCCGAGCACGCTCGCGATCTCCATCACCTCCAGGATCTCCCCAGGAGTCGCCCCGTACCCGATCGCGTTCTCGATGTGGAGCCTCAACCCCTTCACGTAGAGGTGGGTCGCGGCGGTGTCGAAGGCGATGTAGACGAACTCTTTCGTCTTGGGCGGCAGCGTTCCCGTTCGCCACGGCACGGAGGAGAACTCGGTGTACGCCGCGAACAGCTCGGGATCGAGCTCGAGCATCTCGTCCCAGAAGGCGTGCCAATAGCCGCGGGTCTTGGTGAACTCCGCCTTCAGTTCTTGCTGGTACTCGGTCAGCTCGGCCGGGCCCGTGCGCAGCCCCTTCTCGGTGAGGACCTCCACGAGGATGGGGACACCGATGTTCATGGCATGGATCCCTAGGGTGGCCGTCAGCTCGAGCACCTCCATCACCTCTCCGGCGGTCGCACCCTGGTCGAGCGCCGCCTTGACGTGTTGGCGGATGCCGGGCTCGTAGAGGTGCGTCGCGGCCGAGTCGACGGCGATGTACATGAGCTCCTTCGTCTTGGCGTCGAGCCGGTTCTTCCTCCAGGGCACCGCGGAGAAGTCGAGGTAGCTGCGCAAGAACGCAGGGTCGAGCGTCAGGATCGCCTCCCAGGCGTCCCCCCACGTCCCGCGGACGTCGACGAACTCGTCCTTGATCTTCTGCTGTTCCGGCGTAAGGGCCATCTCGAAGGGTCCTCTCCTCTCGTGGTGCGCTCTTCTGATCGTGGTGTGCTCGTCGGGTCGCTCTCGGCGTACGTCAATCGCCCGCGGAGACGTCGGTCTCCGTGAGGCGCGATAGTGCGGTACGCCCCGCCGCGCGGACGTGTTCGGCCATACGCGCGGCGGCCAGATCTGCGTCCCGCGCCAAGACCGCGACGGCAATCGCCCGGAGCTCGGCGACGGTCTCGTCGGCACGCCCCGGCCTCGACAGGGAGGTCGCCCGCAGCCCCTGCACCCGGGCGCGGATCCCTTCGAGCAGCTGCTCCAGCGTCGCGCTGTGCGAACCCCGGATCAGGACCTCGTAGAACTGCTCCTTGGCCGTGAGCAGCTCCACGGTGTCGGTGGTGCGCTGCGTGGCGAGCTCGTAGTCTTCCACCGCCTCGCTCAGGGCCGCGACCTCGTCCTCAGTGGAGTACTTGACGAACCTCGACACGAGGAGCGACTCGAGGACGGCACGCACCTCGTAGAGATCGGACGCCTCCTCGACCGTCGGCGCGCTGACACGAGCACCCTTCTGCGGCACCACGGTCACAAGGCCCTCTGCCGCCAGCTCCCGGAGCGCCTCCCGGAGCGTCGTGCGCGAGACGCCGAGGAGGTCGATCAGCTCTCTCTCCACGAGCCGCTGTCCCGGCCGAAGCTGGAAGCTCTTGATCGCCTGGCGCAAGGTGTGGATGGTCTGCTGACGCACCGACACTTCGGAGCTCGGCTCGATCGACCACGCGAACGACGCGAGCGTCGACGGCGTCACGAGCGCACTTCCGAGCGGTCGCGCAGCCATGCCGCCACCTCGGTGTGGTCAGCCGCAGCCGGAAGGCCCACGGCGGCGCGCTCCCAGAGCTCGACCGCCTGCGCGCTCAGCGGGTCCGGTACTCCCGTCGCCTCGATCAGACGCACGCCGATCCGCATATCCTTCAGCATTAGGTGGAGCTCGAAGCCAGAGTCGAAGGTTCCCGGAAGGATGTAGTTGGGCCACTTGTTCTCCGTGGAGCCGCTTCGGCCGCTGGAGCGGTTGAAGATCGACAGCATGACCTCCGGGTCGAGCCCGAAGCGTTGCCCCGCCAGCATCGCCTCGCTCGTCGCCCACAAGTGAGTGGCGGAGAGGAGGTTGTTGAGCGCTTTGACGGCGTGGCCCGCCCCGACCGGGCCGGCGTGGACGACGCGACCCATTGACTCGAGGAACGGCATCGCGTGCGCCGCCTCGTCAGCCTCGCCGCCGAGCATGATCGTGAGCGTCCCCGCCGTCGCTCCTGCGACCCCGCCGGACACCGGGGCGTCGACCAGATGGACGCTCCCGACGAGCAATTCGCGTGCGAGCGCGCGCGTGCGCATTGGCTCCGAGGAGCTCATGTCCACCACCAGCGATCCCGGCTCGAGACGATCGCGCAGCGCCGGGTCCGCGAGCACCGAGGCAACCGCGTCCGAGCCCGGCAGCATCAAGATGACGAGCGCGGTCCCCGACGCCACGTCGCCGAGCTCCGCCGTCTCGATCCCGGCAGCCTCCGCGCGGTCGCGAGCGGCTTCGGCGGCGTCGTGCGCCACGACGCGGAACCCGGCTGCCTGGAGGCGGCCGGCCATCGGCAGGCCCATGTTCCCGAGGCCTACAAGGCCGACCGCGCTTACCGGCTCAGACATCTTGACCGAGCTCCTTCAAGATCGCCTCGGCGACGCGGAACGACTCCAGCGCCGCTGGAAGTCCGACGTAGACCGCCGCCTGGAGGAGCACCTCTTGGATCTCGTCGACGGTCGCGCCGTTGTTCACCGCACCCCGGACGTGGACCCCGAACTCGTGCAGGCGGTTGAGCGCGGTGAGGATGCCTAGGTTCAGCAGGCTCCGCGTCTTGCGGTCGAGTCCCTTGCGGTCCCACACGCCGCCCCAGCAGTACTCCGTCACGAGCTCTTGGATCGGCCGGGAGAAGTCGGACACCGCCGAGAGCGAGCGGTCGACATGCTCGGTCCCGAGAACCGCTCGCCGGTTCTCGAGGCCTCGGTCGAAGCTCTCCTTGTGCGTCTCCTCCGGGGGCATCATCGCTCGTCCTCCACTGGTGCGCCGTACTCTTCGTCGATCACTTCTTGCTCCCATTCAGTCTTCCCGAGCGAGATGGCCGTGTGCACCACGTAGGAATCCGCCGCGCCCCCGTGCCAGTGCCGCTCGCCCGGCGGGGACCAGATCGTGTCGCCGGTCCGCATGACGCGTACCGGTCCGCCCTCCGCCTGGACGAGGCCGCGCCCGGCGAGGACGACGATGATCTGGCCGCGCTCGTGCCTGTGCCAGTAGGTGCGGGCACACGGACTGAAGTTGACCGTGTTGATCACGACGCCGTCCGTGGCGGGCATGGTCACGTAGGGGAAGACAATGCCGGTGAACGTCGATGCGGGCACGGTCGGCCCCGCCTGGCGGGCGGGCGGGATGAAGATCACCGCGACTCCTCTCTTCCCTCTGTGTCCTGCAGCCTGACGCCTCCGGAGACGTCTCCGAGCGCGTCGACGACCGTGTTGCTGATCCTGTCCCCATAGCCGAGAGCGATCGCGAGGCCGAAACTGGCCAGTGGCCCCGAGGCGTTCACCGTGGTGACCCCGAGCTGGCCCACGAGATCCGAGTAGAGCACCACGTCCTTCATCATGAGGGCATTGGTGAGGCCGCCCTCCAGGTAGTCCCCAGTGACGATCCTGGGGAACCGGTTCAACGAAGCGAAGTTGACGCCCGAGCTGTTGTTGATCACATCGAGGAGCACCGCCAAGTCCAGGCCCGCCTTCCTGGCGGCGACCATCACCTCCGCGGTGGCGGCCAGAGAGACCGCGTTCAAG
>JBOGGB010000222.1:0-2513 GCA_050743605.1 Acidimicrobiales bacterium | reverse complement strand
GTGTTCCCGACGGAGGTGCGCACGACGGGCCACGGGACCGCGGCAGGCATCGGCAAGCTCGGTGCCTTCGTCGGGGTGTTCCTCGTCCCCGTCCTGCAGAGCAGCCTCGGCCTGCGCGGGATGCTCTTCGTGGCGGGCGCGGCGTCGGTCGCCGGGTTCTTCGTCACCCGCCTGGTCCCCGAGCCGGCGGGGCGCAGCCTCGAGGAGGTCTCGGGGGAAGACGCGCTCACGGGGGAAGGCGGGTTCACAGAGGACCAGTTCCCGCTGGAGCAGCCCGTCTCCGCCTGTTCGTAGCCACCCCGCTGCTCGGCCGAGACCGGCACGCCCGGCGCCGCGTGGCGCCTCCAGCCGCCTCCCGGCTCCTCCCGACGCCTTCCCACCCCGCTGACGAGGTAAAATTCTCCCTGCTTCAGCGACAAGGGCAAACCCACCGCGAGGTGGGGACGCAAAGTCACGGGGCCCCGAGGGGTCAGCCGGACTGCCGAACGGAGGAGAGGGGATGGCGCCCGACACCGGCCTCGCCGAACGGCGGTCCCGCGCGCACCGGATCCCTCCCGCCGTCTCGAAGGCCGGCCGGGTCGGTGACGCGCTGGTGGCGTCCGGGCAGATCAGCCCCGAGCAGCTCCACTGGGCGCTGGGCGTCCAGCACAGGACCGGCTCGCGCCTCGGTCGTATCCTCCTCGCCGCGGGCCTGGTCTCACGGCTGACGCTCCACCAGGTGCTCGCCGAGCAGTGGGGCGTCCCCTTCGTGGACCTCACCGCCGTGCAGCTCGACTCCACCCTCGTGCGGGGTCTCGACCCGGCCGCCCTCGCCAGGGCGCAGTGGGTGCCGATCTACCGCTACCCGGAGGGCAGCTACCTCGTGGCCAGCGCGGAGGAGCCCACCCCGGCGTGCCGGAGCCGGATCGCCCACGCGCTCGGGGCCCCGGTGAACGTGGTGGCGACCACCGAGTGGGACCTGGACTACGCGCTGCGCCTGCTCTGTCGCCCCCAGCTCCTCGACGAGGCGTGCCACGGACTGTGGCGACGCGACGCCCCGCACTCGGCGCGTGCCGTCCTCACCCGCGCGCAGCTGATCCTCGGGGTCCTCTTCGTGCTGGGGCTCGCCTGCGCCTTGGCCCTCGCGCTGCCCGAGACGCTCGCCGCCTGCGCGGCGGTCCTGGCGGTGGGGTTCCTCGTCTGCGTGCTCTTCAAGTTCGTCGTGTGCCTGGTCGGCGCCTACCACGAGAACGTGGTGGAGGTGAGCGACGAGGACGTGCGCGCGCTCAGCGACGCGGAGCTCCCCGTCTACACGGTGCTCGTTCCCTGCTACCGCGAGGCGAACGTGCTGCCGCAGCTCATGGAGAACCTGTCGGCGCTCGACTATCCGAAGGACAAGCTCGAGATCCTCCTCCTGCTCGAAGAGGACGACCCCGAGACCAGGCATGCGGCGATGGCGGCGAGGCCGCCGTCCAACGTGCGCTTCGTGACGGTTCCGCGGGGCCTGCCCCAGACGAAGCCGAAGGCCTGCAACGTGGGGCTCGTCTTCGCGCGCGGCGAGTACCTCGTCATCTACGACGCCGAGGACCGGCCCGACCCCGACCAGCTGAAGCGCGCGATCGTGGCCTTCCGTCGCGGAGGTGACGACCTCGTCTGCGTGCAGGCGGCGCTGAACTACTTCAACTCCGAGGAGAACGCCCTCACGCGCATGTTCACCCTCGAGTACTCCTTCTGGTTCGACTACATGCTGCCGGGCCTCTCGGCGCTGCGGCTCCCGATCCCCCTCGGGGGGACCTCGAACCACTTCCGCACCGAAGAGCTGCGCCTGCTCGGGGGTTGGGATCCCTTCAACGTGACCGAGGACGCGGACCTCGGCATCCGCGCGGCGGCCCTCGGCAAGCGCGTGGGGACCATCAACTCGACCACGTTCGAAGAGGCCAACAACGCGTACCGGAGCTTCGTCCGCCAGCGGTCGCGCTGGATCAAGGGCTACATGCAGACGACCCTCGTGCACCTGCGCCACCCCCTCCGGCTGTTGCGTAGCGTCGGATGGCGCCAGAGCCTGTCCTTCGCGCTGCTCATCGGCGGCACGCCGCTGTCGTTCCTCGCCTTCCTGCCGCTCTACGCCGTCTTCTTCGTCTGCCTGGCGTTCTCGCCGAGCCAGCTCGCGTCCGTGCTGTCGGGATGGGTGCTCTGGGTCAGCGTCGCCAGCTTCCTGCTCGGCAACGTGCTCATGGTCTACGTGTCGATGATGGGCGTCTTCAAGCGGCGCCGGCATCGCCTGGTCCTGTGGGCGCTCTTGAACCCGTGCTACTGGGTGCTGCACTCCCTCGCCGCGTACAAGGCGCTCGCCCAGCTCGTCCTGCGCCCCCACTACTGGGAGAAGACGGCCCATGGCCTCACTTCCCTACGGTCTCCGGCCACCGGCAGTCGCTGAGCGCTGGGAGGCGCGGCGCTGGCCCGCGACGATCCCGCGGCGCCAGCTGCTCCGGCTCGCCCTCTGCGTCCCCTACGTCGCGCTCGCGCTGTGGGCC
>JBOGGB010000221.1:0-4811 GCA_050743605.1 Acidimicrobiales bacterium | reverse complement strand
AGGGCGACGAGGACGGGCCCGAGGGCGACGACGACTCCACGTCCGCCGAGGAGCTCCTCGAGTCCTTGCACCGGTCCGGGCTCCACCCTCCGGCCATCAGGGCGCACGGAGGCTTCCACCTGGGGCGTACCGCCCGCACCGACCACGGCTGGGTGCTCGCCGACTGCATGCCCGGAGGGACCGCTCCAGGGTCGGAGGAGCCGGTCTTCCAATGCCCGCTCGCCGATGTGGCCGACCTCACCTGGTCGTTCCACCACGCGGCGGAGGTCGCGATCAGCGAGCGAGGACCGGCGTCGACTTCGGTCTCGTCGCGCGCCGCGCGCCTTGCCGCGTCCTGGGAGGTCCGTAACCGGCGTGCGTTCCTCGCGGCCTACCTCTCCACCCCGGGCATCGGAGCGCTCGTGCCTGCGGACCGCAGGATCGTGCGCAGGCTGCTGCGGATGTTCGAGCTCGTGCGCGCCGCACGCAGCAGCCGGGGAGGCGGGCCCGTGCGCTGACGGGGCCGCGGCGTATGCCAAAGTTGCCCCATGCGCATCGGCGTCCTGACTGGCGGAGGTGACTGCCCCGGCCTGAACGCGGTGATCAGAGCGGTGGTCGTCGCCGGTCATCGGTTGCATGGCGACGAGACCGCCGGGTACCTCGACGGATGGCGCGGCGTGATGGAGCAGCGGAGCGTCCTGCTCGAGCCGAGCGGCGTGGAGGATCTCCTCACCCGTGGCGGGACCGTCCTGGGCAGCTCCCGGACGAACCCGTTCGCGACCGAGCACGGCCCACGCGTCACGGTCGACAGCATCGCCAAGGACGGCATCGACGCGCTCGTCGCGATCGGTGGCGACGACACGCTGGGCGTGGCGCAGCGCCTCGGCTCGCTCGGGGTCCGTGTGGTCGGGGTGCCGAAGACCATCGACAACGACCTGTCAGGGACCGAGGTGACGTTCGGCTTCCACACCGCGGTGGAGACCGCGATGGAGGCCATCGACCGGCTCCAGACCACCGCGGAGTCCCATCATCGGGTGATCGTCTGCGAGGTGATGGGCCGGCACGTCGGCTGGATCGCGACGTACGCGGGGATCGCGGGCGGCGCAGACGAGATCCTCGTCCCCGAGATCCCCTTCCACGTCGACGAGGTGTGCGAGCGCATCCGGCGGCGCCACGAGCGGGGCTTTTACTCCTCGGTCGTCGTCGTCTCGGAGGGCGCGCTCCCTGAGCCCGGCCCCGACCTGGACTCTGCGAAACAGGCCACCTCGCCGCGCGCCGTCGACCAATTCGGTCACGCCCAGCTTGGGGGCATCGGCGCGTGGCTGACGACTGAGATCGAACGTCGCACGGGCTACGAGTCGCGCCATACCACCCTGGGGCACATCCAACGAGGGGGGTCTCCGACCGCCTACGACCGCGTGCTCGCCACGCGCTTCGGCGTCGAAGCCGTCGCCGCGGTGCACGACGGGACATTCGGCAAGATGGTGGCCCTCAGGGGAGGCCGCATCGTGCGCGTCCCGCTCGAAGAGGCGGTCGGGCGCCCCAAGTCCCTCGACCTCCAGCTCCTGTCCGAGGTGGCCGCGCCCTTCTTCGGCTGACTTGGCGCGGCGGCGATCAGCCCGCGTGGACCCGTCAGCCCGCGTGCACCGGGACCCGCAGCTGCTCGGCGGCCTGCTCGGGGTTCACGATATTTATCGCGACGCCAGTGCCCAGCTCGAAGCCGGCGCGCGTCGTCGCCTTCGGCCACAAGTGGACGTGCCAGTGAAACGGATCGTTCACGCGATAGGGAGCGGAATGGAAGACGAGGTTGTAGGCAACCTCGCCGATGAGCTCTCGCAGCTGCGCGAGGCAGGCCTTCAGGGCGAGCCCCACCGAGACGAGGTCGTCGGTCCCGCTGCGATAGAGATGGGGGGTGTGATGGCGGGGAACGACCAGCATCTCGTAGGGGGTGGCGCTCCAGAACGGGCACACGACGACGACGCGGTCGTCGGCGTGGATGACCCGGTAACCCTCCGACTCCTCGGCTTCGATCGTCGTGCACAGCAGGCAGCTGTCTGCGAAGCGAGCGAAGCGCGCCTGCTCTTCAGCGAGCTCTCGCGGCACGAAGGACATTCCCAGGAGCTGACCGTGCGGATGCTCCAGCGACGCGCCAGCCTCCCTGCCCGAGTTCACGATGGCCTGGCTGTAGCGGAGCGTGGGGTGTTGAGAGTGCTCCTCGATGCGGTCGCGCAGTGCCGCCATCACCAGGCCGGTCTGCTCGTGCGAAAGCATGGACCACGATGCGTCGTGCTCCGGAGAGAGGATGAGGACCTCGTGGATGCCGCCGGCAGAGGCCTGAGTGAAGACCGGTCCACGGTTCGTGACGACGAACGGCTCGTCTCCGGAGAAGGCCGGGTAGAGGTTCGGCACGACCCTGACGAGCCACCGGCCGCTCGGACCGTAGGTCTCGAGCGCCGGCGGGCTGTCCTCCTCGTGGCCGGGGCAGAAGGGACAGGGGCGGCTCGCGTCCTCCTCGACCTCCTGGGACCGGAGGACGAACGCCTCTGGTCGCTCGGCTCGTCTCGTGCTGACGACCACCCACCGACCCGTCAGCGGGTCGAGCCTCAGCTGGCTCGTCTGGGACCTGTCACCTACTGGCTCCACCTGCTGCGCTCTTCTGTGCTCTCGTCCGTTGCCATCCCGCGGCGCGGAAAGGCGTCTCCGCCCACAAACGTACTCCTGCGCCACCCCATCCTCGAATCATGGTCGACCGGTCCGCGCTCGTGCGCCCCCGACGGGCGGCACGGCCCTCCGCCCCCCGAGGGAGAACGATGAGGGCGCTCGCCGCCGCAGGGAGGTTCCCTACCGGTCCTGGGTTCACGGTGGTGCTCGTGGCTCATGTCGCCGCGGTGCTCATCGCGGTGATCGCCCTCGTCGCAGGCGGGGTCTCGGCCGCTCGGGTGCTCACCGCCCGAGGCGAGCTCCCGTCGTCGGTGCGCTCCTACTTCTCCCCCGGGGTGAACTGGACGGGACGCCTGTTCTACCTGGTTCCGGTGTTCGGGGCTGCGCTGCTGGCGATGCCCGGCGGCATGCACGAGCTGGGCGCAGCCTGGGTCGGCTGGGGGATCGGTCTGTGGGCCGCCGCAACCGCGCTCGCCGAGGGCTTCCTGTGGCCCGCCGAGCGTCGGGTCCAACGGGGGCTCGCCGCGCCGGACGACTGGGCGCTTCAGGCAGCGGTGCGGGGTGCGTGTCGCACGATCTGCGCCACGACCGCTGGAGTGCTGGTCCTGATCGTGGCCGCCATGGTGGTGATGGTCGCCAAGCCGTAGCCGGGCGGCGAAGGTGGACGAGCTCCGGCCCGGGCTACCGGACGGGCGCGACGAGGTGCGGCTCGCCGACCATGCCTGCGGCGACGGTGGCGTTCGTCCCCTCGTCGACCAGGACGAAGCTTCCCGTGATGCGGTCGCGCCGGTAGGGATCGACGGCGAGCGGGACGGCCGTGGCTAGCTCGACGATGCCGATTTCGTTGTTGGAGAGCTCCTCGGCAGGGTCCACCTCCAACCGGTTCACCTCGAGGCGTCCTCGCACGGCGGTCACGCGTGCGGGCGTCGTGCGGGTGGTGTGCTTGACCCTCAGACGGTCGCCGCCCCGAAGGGGGCGATCGGAGAACCAGCAGACGGTGGCCACGATCTCCTTCACCACGTCGGGAGGGTTCGCCGCCGCGGCAAGGAGGTCCCCCCGGGACACGTCGAGGTCGTCGGCGAGGTCGACGGACACCGAGATGCCCACTGGAGCCTCGTCGAGCGGTCCGTCGTAGGTCTCGATCCCGGTGACGGTCGTCCTCCATCCTTCGGGCAGCACGACCACCTCCTCGCCCGTGCGCAGCACCCCGCAGTTGACCATCCCCGCGTAGCTGCGCCCGCCGCCGGGGCGACGGAGCACCCATTGGACCGGGAGGCGCGCTCCGACGCCGAGGGGCGTGCCGTGCGCCGTGGCCCACGCGCCCGCGGGAGCGGATTCGAGGGCATCGAGCACCGTCGGGCCCTCGTACCAGGGCGCGGCGTCAGACTGCTCGGCGACGTAATCGCCGTGGAGCGCGGAGACCGGGATCACGCGCCACGACGAGAGCCCGAGCCGCTCTGCGAGCGCGTCCACCTCGCCGGCCACCGCCTGGTAGGCGGTCTCGTCCCACTCGACCAAGTCCATCTTGTTGGCGCAGACGATGAAGTGGTTCACGCCCAGCAGGGCGGCGATGCATGCGTGCCGCCTCGTCTGCTCGCGCAGTCCGTTGACCACGTCCACGACGACGAGCGCGAGATCCGCGGTCGAAGCTCCCGTCGCCATGTTCCGCGTGTACTGGACGTGGCCCGGGCAGTCCGCGATGACGAACTTGCGGCGCGGGGTCGCGGCGTAGCGATAGGCGACGTCGATGGTGATGCCCTGTTCGCGTTCTGCGCGTAGGCCGTCGGTGATGAACGAGAGGTCTACTTCGCCGACGCCGCGGCGCGCCGATGCGGCTTCCACTGCGGCGACCTGATCGTCGAACAGCTGTCGCGTGTCGTAGAGAAGTCGTCCGATCAGCGTGGACTTCCCGTCGTCTACAGAACCGATGGCCGCGAACCGCAGGAGGTCCATGCCCTCGCCGGCACCGTTGCCCTCACCGGCCTCACCGGCTTCGCCGGCCTCGCCGGCCCCACCGGCCCCACCGGCCCTACCGGCGATGCTGGCCGCTTCCTCGTTGGGCGGCGACACCTCAGAAGTACCCTTCGCGCTTACGGTCTTCCATCGCGGTCTCAGAGAACTTGTCGTCAGCTCTCGTCGCCCCCCGCTCGGAGACCCGGCTGGAGGAGATC
>JBOGGB010000220.1:0-3125 GCA_050743605.1 Acidimicrobiales bacterium | reverse complement strand
CGAGGGCACGGAGGGGACGGCGGGGCCGAGATCGCCGAGGTCGGCGACGAGCTCCGCCTCGAAGGCGTCTTCGAACGACAGGCGCGCCGGCTCGGAGCCTGCGCCCCTCGGCGCTCCGGACACGAGGTCGGCCCCTCCCGTCCCGTCTGCCGAGCGGGACCCACCGCCAGAGCGCGACCCGCCGGCCGAACCGGACCCGGCGGCGGCCCCGACGAGCGACAGGGACACCTTGCCCTGAGGGTCGATGTCGTCGACGCGGACCTCGACCGGCTGGCCAAGCGTGAGCACGTCTTCGACCTGCTCCACCCGCTTGCCGCCGGAGAGCGACGAGAGCTTGGAGATGTGGAGGAGCCCGTCGCGCCCGGGAAGGATGTTCACGAACGCGCCGAACTTGGTGATGTTCACCACCTTGCCCGGGTACACGGCGCCCACGTCCGCCGTCGGAGGTGTGAGGATCAACGAGATCCGCCGGCGCGCCTCCTCCACGGCGTTGCTGTCCTTCGCACCGATCGTCACGGTGCCGACGATTCCGTTGTCGTCCACGGCGATGTCTGCGCCGGTCTCCTGCTGCAGGGTGTTGATGACCTTGCCCTTGGGGCCGATGACCTCGCCGATCTTGTCGATCGGGATCTCCATCGACACGATCTTGGGCGCGCTCGCAGCCACCTGCTCGCGGGGCTCGGCGATGGCCCGTTCCATGACCTCGAGGATCGTGAGCCGGGCCTCCTTGGCCTGCCGGAGGGCTTGGGACAGCACGTCGGCAGGAAGCCCGTCGATCTTGGTGTCCAGCTGCAGCGCGGTCACCGCGTCCGCAGTGCCCGCCACCTTGAAGTCCATGTCACCGAACGCGTCCTCGGCTCCCAGGATGTCGGTCAGCGTGACGTAGCGGCCCTCGTCGTGCACGAGACCCATGGCGATCCCCGCGACGGGCGCCTTGATCGGCACCCCCGCCGCCATGAGCGAGAGGGTCGACCCGCACACCGACGCCATCGAGGTGGAGCCGTTCGACGACAGCACGTCGGACACCAGCCGCAGCGCATAGGGGAACACCTCTTTGGCAGGAATGACCGGCAGCAGCGCACGCTCGGCGAGGAGGCCGTGGCCGATCTCCCGGCGCTTCGGGCCTCGCATGAAGCCCGTCTCGCCCGTCGAGTACGGAGGGAAGTTGTAGTGGTGCATGTACCGCTTCGACTCGTCCGGTGAGATCGTGTCGAGCATCTGGTCCATGCGCGGCATACCGAGCGTGCAGACGTTGAACACCTGGGTCTCTCCGCGCTGGAAGAGCGAGGAGCCGTGCGCCGTCGGGAACAGGTCGACCTCAGCGGAGAGGGGCCGGATGTCCGACGTGCCCCGCCCGTCGATCCGCAGCCCCTCTTCGACGATGCGCCTCCGCACGAGCTTCTTGTTGAGCGCTCGCACGGCAGCCGAGATCTCGCGCTCGCGCTCTGGGAGCTCGCTCGAGAGCTCTGCGACGACCGCCGCGGTGACCGCCTCGGTCTCCGCGTTGCGCGAAGCCTTGTCCACGATCGTGACCACCTTGGCGATCCGCTCCGTTGCGCGCTCCTGCACCCGCTCCCAGACGTCGTCGCCGTAGTCGGTCGATGCCGAAAAGGGGATCGGCGCGATCGGCCCGCGGTCCTCGACGACGCGCGCCACGAGCTCGCGTTGGAGCTCGATGGACGCGCGGATCCAGGTCTTGGCCGCCTCGAGCCCCTCCGCCAGCACCTCCTCGGTGACCTTGGGGGCTCCCTCCTCGTAGAACTGCCAGGAGTGCTCGGTACCGCCTTCCTCGACCATCATGATGGCGATCTCGGTATCCGGCTCGTCGGAGAGCGCGCGGCCGGCGACGACGAGCTCGAAGGTCGACTGGTCCCCCTCTTGGAAGGTCGGGTGCGGGATCCAGGTGCCGTCGGTCGCGAAGGCGATGCGTACCGCGCCGATCGGCCCGTCGAAGGGGATGCCCGAGATCGTGAGCGCCGCCGACGCCGCGTTGATGGCGAGCACGTCGTGGGGGTTCGCCTGGTCGGCGCCGACGACGGTGCCGACGATGTGCACCTCGTTCCTGAAGCCCTTCGGGAACGAGGGCCTGAGCGGCCGGTCGATCAAGCGGCAGGTCAGGATCGCCTGGTCCGACGCCTTGCCCTCACGCCGGAAGAACGAACCGGGGATCTTCCCGGCCGCGTACGCGCGTTCTTCGATGTCGACGGTGAGCGGGAAGAAGTCGGTGCCCTCCCGGGCCGACCTCGCGGCCACGGCGGTGGCGAGCACGACGGTGTCGCCGATGCGTCCGACGACGGCTCCGTCGGCCTGCTGGGCCAACTTGCCCGCCTCGAACGACATGGAAAGATCGGTGCCGGTTATCGGCGCCCACACGGAAATGGCCTCGGCCAACGGGTGCTCCTTTGTCCCGAGGGGCACCTCCGTGGCCAGTTCCCAGTGGTCGACCACCCCGGGCTCCCCGGGTGATCGGCGACTGGCAGCCGACATCACGGCGTGCCCGGTTCTCTCTGTGGCCCCGCCCGCAAGGTTCTCCCGGGCGGTTGGTGTGCTAGCGGCGGATCCCGAGTCGCCCGATGATCGACCGGTACCGCTCGACGTCGTTGCCCCGGACGTAGTCCAAGAGCCGCCTGCGGCGTCCGATCAGCTTCATCAAGCCCCTGCGGGTGTGATGGTCTCCCTTGTGGATCTTGAGGTGCTCGGTCAGGTGCGCGATGCGGTCGGTCAACAGGGCGATCTGGACCTCGGGCGAGCCCGTGTCGGACTCGTGGAGCCGGTGCTCGGCGATGGTGACCTGCTTCTCGGGCATGTACGACAGACCTCGGGATTCCTTCGGGCGACGGGCGCGGCTACGCCGCGACCCCGCACGACGTTAGCAGGCCACCGCGGAGGCGGTACTTCGGTGGCCCGCCGGCCGGTCGGACCTGGAGGGGCCGGCAGAGGCACGCCGCAGAGCCCCAGACGGGCCGGTTGGGCTCGAGTCGGGCTAGACGGCGGCGCCCTGGAGCACCCGGCGGGCGCTTGCGACGTCCGCCCACATCTGCTCGACGAGCTCGTCGATGCGATCGAACCGCCGCTCCTCGCGCAGCCGCTCGACGAAGGCGACGCCGACGCGCTCGCCGTACAGG
>JBOGGB010000219.1:0-5919 GCA_050743605.1 Acidimicrobiales bacterium | reverse complement strand
TCGACGGCCAGGCGGACCAGGCGGGCCGCGTCGGAGCGGTGCACCGCGGGCCACCGGTTGGTGCCATCTCCGACGTAACCGGCCACACCGCGTTGGCGAGCGATGCCGACGAAGGTGGCCATGAACCCGTTGTCTCCGTGGCCGTGGACCGTCGGCGAGAAGCGCAAGACCGACGAACGGACCCCGGTGCCCCTCAACGACAAGGCGAGCAGGGCGGTCGCCGCCCGCAGTCCGGCCGGGTTGGCCCGAACCTCAGGGCTAGGGACCATCCCGTCGTTCTCGGTGGCCACCCGCCCGAGGGCCAGCCCGATCACGCCCGAGGCGAGCACCAAGGGGCGGTCGGAGCCGGACAGGGCAGCGCCCATGGCCTCCACTGCCCGACGGTCGGCGGCTCCGGCGGCGGCGAAGCCGCCACCGAACGCCACCTCGTGTTGGAAGGCCAGGTGGATGACCCCGTCGGAGTCGGCTGCCGCCTTGGCCAGACCTTCGGGGTCGTCGAGGTCACCCCGCTGTACGGAGGCACCGGCAGCTTCCAGGGACTGCGTGGATGCGCCGGAACGGGCCAAGCCGACCACCTCGTGGCCGGCGCCCAAGAGCTCGGGGACGACGGCTGAGCCGATCCAGCCTGACGCGCCGGTGACAAAGATTCTCATGACGGACCTCCGTGGAGCTAGGGTGATGTCGGTAACAGACATCACTATAGGGGTGACGTCAGTGACTGTCACCACTGGGGACGGAGATCGTGGGTCGGTGGGCGCCGGATAGTCGGGGCAGGCTGCAGGAGGCGGCGCTCGCTCTCTACTCGGAGCGCGGGTTCGACCAGACCACGGCCGCCGAGATTGCTGCTCGGGCCGGAGTGACCGAGCGAACCTTCTTCCGGCACTTCACCGACAAGCGGGAAGTGCTCTTCGGCGGCTCCGAGGTCCTTCGCGACCGGATCGTGTCGGGCGTCGCCGGGGCGCCCGCAGGGCAGACGCCACTCGACGCAGTCGCCTGCGGTCTCGAGGCTGCAGCGGCCATGCTGGGCGAAGGTCGTCGGGATCTCGTCGCCCAACGCCAGGCTGTGATCGCTGCCAATCCCGAGCTGCGAGAGCGCGAACTGTCCAAGCTGGCCGACTATGCCGCGGCAGTTGCCGCCGTCCTTCGCCAGCGGGGCATCGGCGCACTGCAGGCCGATTTGGCCGCTGAGGGCGGTATGGCGGTGCTCCGCGTGGCCATCGAGGCCTGGGCACACAGCGCCGACGATCGGAGCCTTCCCGTCGTTATGAGGGCCTCCATGGCCGAGCTCCGAGCCGTGACCGCCGGCAGCTGATCCGAGATCGCCAAGGTTCGGCGGACGAGATCCTCGCCGCTCGGGCCAGGTCAGGTCTGGGCCGCGCCAACCCCGCCGGACCCCGCAGCCGGACTGCGCCACCGCCGATGCCCCGGCTATGCCAAGAGCTCACCCCTCCTGTAGTTCTTCCCGAGAGCGGCGGGTGGCCGGCTTCGCCCGAACCGGAGCGCGGTGGCGATGACCGTCACGAGGTACGGGAGCATGTCGTACACCTCGTACGGGATCCCGGTGTGGAGAACCTGCGCCCTCACCCCGATCGCCTCTGCGGCGCCGAATACCACGATCGCGACGACCACCCCGCCGATCCTCCACCCTCCGACGACGACGGCCGCCAGCGCGATATACCCGATCCCAGCGGTCACGTCCGTGGAGAACACTCCGACCGTGCCGAGCGTGAACTGCGCCCCCCCCAGCCCTGCCATTGCGCCACAGAAGATGAGCACCGCCCAGCGGACGAGGTTCACTCGGATGCCAAAGCCGTCAGCTACTGTCGGCCGCTCCCCGACGGCTCCCAACTTCAGCCACGTCCTCGCGTACTTACTGAAGAGCCACAGTGCAACTACCGCCAGTACGAGCGCGTACACCATCCAGTTCTGGTCGAACAACGCCGGACCGACGATCGGGATCTTCGATAGCCCGGGAATCGCGACATTGCCCAACCCTGTGACGCGAATGTCTCCACCGGTGACGAGGATTCCGCCCACCGTCGTCCCGCCGAGCACGAGCGTGTAGAGCAGGATCCCCGACAGCACCTGGTTCGCTCCCGCGACAAGCGCGACGATCCCTTGGATCGCGGCCACCAAGACTCCGCACGCGGCGCCGGCCGCGATGCCGAGGAGCAGATTTCCAGTCATGTACGTGGCCCAAGCCGATGCGAAGGCCCCGGCGAGCATCATCCCCTCGAGCTCGATGTTGATCACGCCGGCCCGCTGGCTCACGAGCTCACCACAGCCTGCCCACAGCATCGGTCCGGCGTACGCGACCGTTGACTCGAGAATGCCGCTGATCTGAGAGGAGTCACTCATGAGCGAATCCCCGCCACCGGCTGGCGAGTGTCAGCTTCCAGTGCCGAGATGTTGGGTTCCTGCATTAGCGACGGTGGTCTGATTCGCTTGCGGCGCCACAGCTCCATGGCGCCCAGCAACGCGACCAGATAGATCGTCGCTGCTCCCTCGGTGATCTGCACGATGGCGCCAGACCCGCCAAGCACCGTGATGCCGACCCCGCCGGCCTGCAGCCCCCCGAACAGGAGTGCCCCGATCGCCATGCCCGGAAGAGTGAGGCCACCAAGAAGCGCGACGGCAATCCCCGTGAAGCCGTAGCTGGGGTCGAACCCGACCAGCAACCGCCCGTATTCGCCCAACACCATGACACCACCTGCAAGCCCGGCCAATGCGCCGCTCAGACACATCGCGATGACGATCACTCGCTTCGCCGGGACACCCGATGCGACTGCCGCGCGCGGGCTCTCACCGAGCGCCCGGCTCTGCAGCCCGAAAGTGCTCTTGCGCATGAGGAAGTACGCGCCGATCGCCACCACCGGCACCACGGCAATCGCCCAATTGAGCGACGTGCTGCCCCATGCCGGGAACATCCAATCCGTGTGGACAGGGACCGACGAAGGGACCGTGGCTCCCCGCACTGCCAGCGGGCCTGTCCCTTCGACCATGTAGGACACCAAGTATTCGCCGACGTACAGCAGCATCAGCGTGGTGACCACTTCATTCGCGCCCATCCATGCCGTGAGCAATGCAGGAATCAGCGCGAAGAGCGCCCCGCCCAGCGCGCAGCCCAGAACCCCGATCACCAGGTCCCACGGCAGTCCAAGACGGGGAAAGTCGTGCCCCAGGAAGGTGCCGGCAAGCGCCCCGACGTAGAGTTGCCCGTCTCCACCGATGTTCCATAGGCCTGCTCGAAGGGCGATCGAGACACCGACTGCGACCAGGAAGATCGGGATTGCATTGACGATCGACGAGGTCGCAGAGTTCCAGTTCCCGAACGACGAGCTCGCAATCTCTGAGAAGGCCGACAACGGGGAGATCCCAGCGATCTCGAAGACGCCAGCGGCGGTGAGCACGGTCAGCGGGATCGCCAACGCGATTGCCACGAGCCGCGTCGACCTCGACCCCGACACGACCGATCTCGCGAACCTCCGAAGAGGCGCCGAGATCAGATCATTCGCGCTCTGCAACCGGTCAAAGGTGCTGCTCACTACTCTCCACCTCCCGCTGGAGCATGGAGGACCCACCCAGCATCACACCAAGTTCCGCGGTCAACCCGTCAGATGGTGACACCTCGCCGACGCTGCTGCCAGACGCGAAGACGACCAAGCGATCGCTGACGAGCAGCAACTCCTCTAAGTCCACTGACGCCAGCAAGACGGCGACGCCGGAGCTGCGCGTGTCCATCAGCAGCTCGTGGATGTTGGCCCGGGTGGCGAAGTCCAGGCCCCAGGTCGGAGAGGCCAAGAGTAGAAGGCGAGCCCCTGCTTCGAGCTCTCTCGCCAGGAGGAGCTTCTGCTGGTTCCCTCCAGACAGTCCCCCTACCGACGCATCGACCCCGGGAGCCTTCACCCGGTACCGGTCGACGATGTCCCGTGCGTACTGATCGTTGGCCCGCCGCCGGAGAATGCCGCCACGCGCGGCCGAGTCGCGGCCGAGCCTTCCTATCGTCAGGTTGTCACTGATCGACATCCCTTGGAAGACCCCGACACCCTTTCGATCGCTCGGCACGAACGAGACGCCGAGCCTCCGGCGAGCACGTACTCCAGCTCGGCTGATGTCGGTCCCTCCCAGAACCAGCCGGCCCTGCTTCACCTTGCGCAGTCCCGCAACTGCCTCGACCAGCTCGATGTGGCCACTGCCCTCGACGCCTGCCAGACCGACGATCTCTCCGGGCCGGACGGCCAGGGATACGTTCCGAACGCACTCGCCTCCACGGTCTCCGGCGACAACGAGATCGGACACCTCGAGCATGGGCGCGCCATCCGCCGCATGCGTTTTTCTCGTGAGGCGAGGCTGAAGCTGCACTCCCGCATCCTCTGCCTGCGTCCCCACCATGAGTGCCCCGAGCCGTCCTGGTGACGAGTCCGAACGCGCACCCGACCACACGACCCGGCCTCCTCGCATCACCGTGACGCGATCAGCCAGGCGCATCACCTCGTCGAGCTTGTGGCTCACGTAGATGATCGCAGTCCCCACCTTGGCCAGTGTGAGCAAGATGCGTTCGAGGTCGGCGGCCTCGTCCGGAGAGAGGAGGGCGGTCGGCTCGTCGAGTACGAGGAGCCGCGGCTCCGCCGCGAGCGCCTTTACCAGCTCGGCACGCTGCTGGTCCCCGACTGCAAGTTCGGAGATGAGCCGTCCGTGGTCCACTTTCAAGTTGTGCTCTTCGCTGATCGCCTCCACGATGCCCCGCACCTCTTTCGAGGTCATCTTCCTTCCGCAGCCGCAGAGGAACAGCTCGACGTTCTGCGCAACGGTCAGGGTGGGGACGAGAGAGAAATGCTGCTGGACGTACGAGATGCCCAAGTGCACCGCTGTCCGAGGCGAGTACGAGGCCATGCGCTTGCCGCTGACCCAGATCTCGCCGGTGTCCGGCTTCAGTAGGCCGCACATGATGCTCATCAGGGTCGTCTTGCCAGCGCCGTTCTCTCCGACGACGGCGCGGATCTCCCCCGGCGCGATTGCGAGCGACACATCCTCGAGCGCTCGCAGGCTGCCGTAAGACTTCGAGACGTCGGCAAGCCGGATCGCAGGCTCGTCTACCGCACCCGCCGCACCTGCGCTCACCGCGATTCTTCGACCAGCTCTGGCACGCTTTCCCGGCTCACCAGTCGGCAGTCAGGACTATGAGGTGCACTTCCCCTTCTTCGACACCTTCAGCTTGCCGTTCACGATCTCCTTCTGGATCTTCAATGCCGCCGTGTAGTCCTTCTCCGGGATGAGGGGGGTCTTGCTGATCGCGGGACCAGAGCTCTTAGTCAAGTGGAAGTTCGTAAACTTCGCCATGTAGTGGCCATCCAAGGCTGATTTGGCATACTCGAGTAGGTACGGAGCCTGGTTCTTCAGGACGGACGACGCGATCACCGACGGCGCTGTCTTGTGATCGTTGAAGTACTCATCGATCACCTTCGTCCCGGAGTGTTCCTCGGCCGCTTTGTCCACACCGGTCCAGCCTGTGTCCTGGTTGCCCATGATCACGTCGGCACCGTCGCTGATCATGGCATCAGCCGACTGCTCGGCCTTCGCCGGTGTGGTCCAGGTTCCCAAGTAGGTCGAGATGAACTTCGCCTTCGGGTTCTCGGCCTTCAGACCTTCCTCGCTACCGATCTCGTTGTGCACCGTGTCCGTGAAGCACTCGCCGCCTACCCACCCCACGACACCGGACTTCGAGAGCTCGCCGGCGAGGTACCCGTCGATGTACTGCCATGTCGTCTGTGTGATTGTGAAGGATCCGAGGTTCTTTCCGTTGGTCACGTCGGCATCCACCACGAGAAAGTCCGTCTTCGGGTACTTGGAGGCTTCCGCCTTGGCACCTGTTGCGAAGCTGCCGCTGTACCCGACCACGAGGTTGTAGCCTTTACTCGC
>JBOGGB010000218.1:0-9675 GCA_050743605.1 Acidimicrobiales bacterium | reverse complement strand
CTGACGTTCCGCACTTCTCGAACTGCTTTACGCCACCCACCCCTCTGCCCGCTCGACCCGGCTGATCTCGGCGTCGTCGAGCTCGATCAGTAGCTCCATGAGTCGGCGGCCCCGCTCGATCTCCGGGCCGTAGCGATCGAGCTGGGAGTCAGAGAGCCGTCGGGTGTAGCGGCGGCCCCCCTTGGTGTAGTTCCACTGGTGATAGGGGCCGTGGAGCTGGGAAGGATCGGTGCTGCAGCGGCAGTTCGGCTTGCCGCAGCTCATCATCCGATCGAGGACTCCGCCAGGGAGGAGATGGCCTCCCTCGTTCAAGAGCGCGACAAGCTCGCGGCGCGCCCTTGTGATCCGGTTCTCGTCACGCCGGCTCATGGCGCCCCTCGACCGACAATCCACCACCGCATGTCTGTCACTCTATACGATGACAGGCATGCCGGCAACAAGGTCGGGCCCCTTCGAGCTCGTGAGCGAGAAGCTCGGAGGCCTCCCCATCCTCGACCACTTCTTGTCAGAGATCGGCTTCGACGAGCGTCTCGGTCGCCATCTGCCCAAAGACGACCAGCGCCTGCGGCTCTCGCCCGGACAGGTGGCAGGCGTTCTCGTGCGCAACATCATGGTCCGACACCGCCCCCTCTACGCGATCGGCGAGTGGGCCGCCCCCTTCGCCCCCGCCCTCTTGGGGCTCTCTTTGGGCGACGCGGTCCACCTCAACGACGACCGGGTCGGGCGAGCGCTCGACCGGCTCTTCGACGCCGACCGGGCGAGCCTTTTGACCGAGACCGTGCTTGCTGCGGTCGGCGCCTTTGGGATCGACTGCAACGAGCTCCACAACGACTCGACCACGGTCAGCTTCACCGGCGGCGCCTACGAGGCCGCCCCACGCGGGGCCAAGAAGGTCCCCGTCGTCACCTATGGCCACAACAAGACATTTCGCCCGACACTGCGACAGCTCGTCTACGTCTTGACGGTGTCCTCCGACGGGGCGGTGCCCGTGGCCCTGCGCATCGAAGACGGCAACACGAACGACGACACGACCCACGTGCCCACCTGGGACGCGCTCCGAGCGCTCTTCGGCCATGCGGGCTTCTTGTACGTCGCGGACGCGAAGCTCTGCTCGTCGGCTGCGATGCGTCACATCGACGCAAACGGCGGGCGCTTTGTCACCGTCGTCCCGCACGGGCGCAGAGAGGACCGCTACTTCAAGGACTGGATCCAGACCCATGCGCCCACCTGGCAAGAGGCGCTCCGGCTCGAAGGTGAGCGCGAAGGGGACGACGAGCGCGTCTGGCGCACCTTCGAGGCGCCGGTGCCGTCTTCTGACGGCTACCGGGTGATATGGGTCCACTCCTCCGACAAGGCAGCGCGCGACGGCGCAGGCCGCAGCGCAGCCATCGACAAGGGGCTCGTTGCCATCGAGGCGCTCGAGGCGCGCATCACCTCCCCGCGCGCACGGCTGCGGACGTTGGTCGCAGTGGAGGAGGCCGCAAGAGGAGCGCTGAAGGAGGCGGGCGCGCTCCGCTGGATCACGGTCAGCGTGAGCGAGGAGAAGGTGCAGACCTACTCCCAAGAGCGCCGGGGCCGGCCCGGCGACAAGACCCGCTACCGGCGCCACGACAAGTCGGTCTTCCACGTGAGAGCGGAGCTGAACGCAGACGCCATCGCCTACGACGCGCGCCGCGACGGGCTCTACCCCCTCATCACGAACGACCGGGTCATGACTCCGGCCCAGGTGCTTGCCGCCTACCGCTACCAGCCGAACCTCGAGCGCCGCCACCACGTCTTGAAGGGCCCCCAGGAGGTGGCGCCGGTCTTCTTGGAGACCCCGCATCGGATCGAAGCCCTGCTCACCTGCCACTTCTTCGCCCAGCTCGTCGAGGCGCTCATCGAACGCGAGATCCGCGCCGCGATGCATGCCCAGGGTCTCCGGGGGATCGCGCTCTACCCCGAGCTGCGGAACTGCCCGGCACCCTCGGCAGCTCGCGTCCTCGAGATCTTCGACGACGTCGAGCGCAACTACTTGATGCGCGACGACGAGGTCGTCCAGGTCTTCGAGCCCGAGCTCACTGAGCTGCAGCTCCAGGTGCTCGACCTGCTCCACGTCCCGCACGGGGCCTACCTGTCGAGCCGCTCCGCCTGACTGGCGGTGGGGGGAGATAACTGCCTCGAGAAGTGCGGAACGTCAGTCAAGTGCGCAGCCACGCATCGTTACCTGCGAGCGGAGCACTGGCGAGCGAGGCGGCGTGCCCCATGGTGTGGCGTTGGAGGGTCGCGGCCAGACAGATCCTGGCGCCGAGGCGGCGCAGTTCGCTCAATGGCCGGCCGTCCGGCCGCAAACAGACGTTCACGCGCCCGTCTGCTCGACGAGCACCGCCATGTTGGCCGGGTCGGTGACCCCGATCGGGTACACGCAGGTCGATCCGGCGTCGACGTAGCCGGCGGGCGGTCCGGGTCGAAGAGGGCTGCCGTCCCGTGGTGGTCGCTGCCTTCGAGGTTGCACCGGACGGTCCCGAAGTTGCGCAGGCGGTCGACGAGCTCCGTGGCAGCCAATCCGTAGCCCGCCGCGGCTTCGGTGGGGTGCTCGAGGAAGGGCATTGCTCGTCTCCTCCTGGCGCGATCGGGCGCCTCCAACCCTGCCCGGAAACGGCCATCTGGGGCACTCTGGTGACGATCATCGACCGTGTCAGTGTAGGTTGACAAATCAGGATGTCAGTCTATACTGACAGTCGTGGACATCGAAGAACTCAGGGTGAATCTCTCGTCGGATGACCCGGCAATCGGACTTCGCGCCTCGTTGGCACTCCATCGCCTGGCTGAGAGGGTCGAAGCGCACCATGTCGCGTCGGCCCGGGAAATGGGCTGGTCGTGGCAACAGATCGGAGACGCCTTGGGCATCACCCGCCAATCCGTGCACACCAAATACAGCAAGGAGTCGTCATGACCACCGAACCCGCTGCGCCAGGGACGCTTCACGCCTGGGCCGTCTATCTGCGGGCCAGTGAAGAGGCGCGTCGCCAAGGTGATCGCCGCACTGGCACCGATCACATCCTGCTCGCCTTGTTCGAGGATCCCTCGACCGAAGCCGTGTTGGGCGTGAACTTGCAGCAAGCTCGCCATGCCCTTGAGTCGCTCGATCACGAAGCCCTGGGCGCCCTGGGCCTGGGGCCCGGCACCGTCGCTCCCCCGATCGCGATGCGCGCCGTTCCGAAGAAGCCGAGGATCAGAGACGTCGCGAAGAAGGACCGCTTCCGCATGACGCCCGCGGCAAAGAAAGTGCTCGAGGAAGCGTACAAGCCCAAGGGGCATCGGAAGCTCCAGGTCACCGGCCCCGAGGTGCTGGCCCAGATCCTCGGTCTTCGACCACCAGATCCTGCGGCGGTGCTGCTCGGCGCTCTCGGCGTGAACACCTCAGAGGTTCGGCGCCGAATGGATACGGTCATGCCGGGTGCGGGGCTATGAAAGAAGCTCTCGAACCCTGTCAGACTTGACCGAGTGAGATGGCCATACTTGGTATGGCGAACGAGATGAGCCACGTCGGCCAGATCCTGGCTCCGTGGCATCGGAAGGTGACGGAGTCGCCGTCGGGAACGTCGAAACCCAGCTCTTTGCTCTTGTACCGGCCCTTGTGGAGTCTGAGCGTGTGGTGCCCGGGTGCGATCTGCACGTCGAAGGTCTCGTGGTTCTCGAGCGAGCCGACGTCCTTGTCGTCGACGGAGATCTGGAAGGGACCTCGCCGGAGCTCGATGGGAATGCTCTGATCCCGAGTCAACTTGAGCGTTGCGGTCATGTGGGTTCTCCCTTCGCTGGGCTACTTCGTACAGTTCCGGCATCCTCGGCCAGTGGAAACCTCAGCTCCGATTACCGGTGACGAGCCGTTCCCGGTCGAACAGGGTGGCGACCGCCCGCCATGCGAGGCAGTCGATGAGAAGCACTCCCGCGGCCAGACCGAGGGCGAGACCGAGCGTCGGGGCGATCACGTTGAAGGACAGAAGGGCGACGACCCCAAGGGGGGGCAAGCTGGCGACTACGCCAAGCTGTTGGGCGGCTCGGACGTCGTTGACCCGGGTGGACACCGCGATACCCGCCCAGATTGCCCAGCCCGCGATCAGCGGCGTGAACAGCAGTTGGACCAGCAGGTGAGACCCTTTGAATACCGCTGAGACGATGACAGGGTGAGCGAAGGCGGCAGTCGCGGCGAGGAAGATCCCAAAGACGGCGTAGGCGACTGCGAGCGCGGGGACGAAAGCCGCGAGCGCCTTGGCGATCAGGAGCTCTTCGCGATGGATCGGCGTGGTGAGAACCGGTTCGAGGGTTCCCTGCTCACGCTCGCCGACCACTGAGTAGGCGGCGAGCACCGAAGGGACGATGGCGGGGATGATGAGCATGTAGAGCAGGGAGACCCCGATCCGGGTGGCGATCTTTGCACTGGAAACCGAGATGTTGATGGTGAAAAGTTGGATCATGGGCGCGAGGATGAAGATGAGCGGCAGGATCGCCATGGTCAAGACGACGTAGCGGTTGCGCCGATAGTCGCGCAGTTCCTTGTGGAAGATCGCACCGACTCGGGTCCAGCTGAAGCTCGTTGCGCTCATCGCCGCTTGGCCTCGACGTCCTCGTCGACGAGCTGGAGGTAGACGTCCTCGAGCGAATGTCGCGACTCGGCGATCGAGCAGATGTCGGCGCCGGCGGCCACGAGGGCTCTGGCCACCTCGGGCGCGGCGATGTCGGGGTCCGAGACGGTCAGCAGGTAGCAACCTGACGCGGCTTGCTTCCATGCTTCGACTCCGGCGCGCCCGTTGAACACCTGGGCCGGGTCACGGAGCGGGGCGCGGGTCCTGACCTCCAGGTCACGGGCGAACAGCCGCTCGCGCAGTTCGGCAGGCCGGCCGATCAGACGAAGCGTGGTGTTCAAGATGGCGACGCGGTCGCAGAGCCGCTCGGCCTCTTCGAGGCGATGCGTGGTCAGAAAGATCGTCACGCCGCGCTGGCGCAGCGAGGAGATGAGCTCGTGGACCTCTCGGGCCGCGACCGGATCGAGGCCCGAGGTGGGCTCGTCCAAGAACAGGATCGCGGGGTCGTTGAGCAAAGTCCGGGCCAAGGCCGCCCGCTGGCGCAGACCCTTCGACAGGGAGCGGCAGGGATCGCCGGCACGATCGATGAGGTTCACGGCTTCGAGGGCCCGTTCGATCCGCTTGGCGACGTCGTCGAGCTCGTACAGGCCGGCGAAGCACTCCAAGTTCTCGGTCACGCTGAGCCGCAGGTACAACCCGGGAGACTCGGGCATGATCGAGATGCGAGCCCGGATGGCGGGCCCGTTCTCCGTGCTCAGCGGGATCCCTGCCACGACAGCGGATCCAGAGGTCGGAGCAATAAGCGTGCCGAGCGTCCGAACCGTCGTCGTCTTGCCGGCACCGTTCGGACCGAGGAAGCCGAAGATCTCACCGTAGCCGACCTCGAAGGACACGTCGCCGAAGGCGACGCGGTTGCCGAAGTGCTTGCTCAGGTGTTCGACGACCAACGCGGAACCGGTGGTCGGACCGTCGGGAGTCGGGGCGACGGCTATCACAATGTCGGATCGATCAGGCGTAACGGCCCCCATGCTTCGGCGTTCGCAGGTCTCGGCCCATGTTTGGCCCTCGGCACGGCGTGCTACACCGGTGCGTACAGCGTGACCTGAACGAGCAGGGCCAGGCTCCGGGTTCCCGAGATCGCAGCAATCACCGTGTCTATCCCTCGTACCCTCGTGCTCCGGAGAACTGGCGCTGCGAGGGTGACGCCTGTTCCGCGCGTCAGAGCACACCTACCTCCCGTCCGGTCGGGTTCGGGTCTCCTTGCCTGCACACAGCAGCTTGAGTGTCAAAGTAGCCTTGACGCTCAAGGCGATCAAGGCTTGTTGGCTGCGTAGGTGAGCGGCTCCGAACGATACCGAAGAGTAGGCGTGGTGCCGAGGGCTGCGGGTTCCGCGCTCTGCACTCGAGGAGGAAGGAGACCCATGGCGGCGATCGTCTCCAGCACCGAGGTCGCGCGACCGGCGGAGGAGGTGTTCGCCTATGTCATCGACCCCACCACGATGTGCGAGTGGCAGCAGGGAGTCGTGCGGGGACACCTGGACGGCGTCCCTACTCACCTCGGATCCAGATGCACCACGGTCCGCAAGATCGGAGGCCGTGAGCGAGAGGTGGTCACCGAGATCACCGAGTTCGACCCGCCGCGCCGATGGGCCGACCGGGGCATCAGGGGGCCGATCCGGGCGATCGTCGCGGTCACGGTCGAAGCGCTCGCCGAAGGGTCGAGAGTGACGATCGAAGTCGATTTCACGGGACACGGGATCGGAAGGCTGCTTGTCCCCCTCGTCGTCCGACCGCAGGCGTCCAAGGAGATGCCAGAGAACATGAAGCGGCTCAAGCAACGGCTCGAGTCCGGTAGCGAGACGACGTCCGTCACGGGTGCTCCCTGACGACAGCACCGTTGGCACTCTCGACCTGAGAGTGCTAAGTTGATCGTGCCGCGAAACTGCGGCGGGAAGGCAACCCGCGGGAGGTGTGATCATGGCTCTCGTACGTAGCGATTCGTTGCGGGACTTGGACCGGCCGCACAGCATCTGTGGGGAGGGACCGGCAGTGGCCGCTCGTCGACGGCGAAGGCGTCGAGACGCGCAGGTGCTTGATCGGATGACCTGAGGTTCGGAGTGGCGCGCTCAGGAGGCTGTCGTGGATCACGACCAAAGGAGCGCAACCGTGAACGAGTCCTTCTTGGCTCATGTCGGACGCGATGACCAGGGTCGCTCCACCATTCGGCTCCATGGCGAGCTCGATCTTGCCGAGACCGACATGTTGGCGTCAGTTCTGGACGATGCGGTCGGCTCGACGGTGATCGTGGATCTCGCCGACCTCTCGTTCATCGACGCGACCGGACTGAGCGCTCTGGCAGCAGCAAAATGGAGGGCTCACGCCGACGGTCGTCGTCTCCTCATCCGCGGTGCTCGCGGCTTCGTCCGCACGGTGTTCCAGCTCGGAGACCTAGAGGACCTCTTGACAGAATAGGGTCGCGAATTCGATCGGTGCCTTTGGTCCGAGGCAGCATCTACCTCGCTACGACCCAGCGGCCGCGGTAGTCACTCGCTCGGAAGGGCAGTGCGGCGCATGACGAGGTAGGCCACGTCGTCTTCGTGCTCGCCGTTGCGCACGACGCTCCGCTCGAGCGCGGTGCACAGCTCCTCAGGATTGCCGGTGTGCTCCGATGCCGCTCGGGCGATCCGGTCGATTCCTCCCTCGATGGTCGTCGCTCGTCCGTCGATGAGGCCGTCGGTATAGAGGATGAGCGTGTCGCCGACGGCAAGCTGTCCGGTGCGTTCCTCATAGTCGCCTGGCCATGCTCCTATCGGGGGTCCTGGACGTACGCTCAGCAGCCGGGGCTCGGCCGGAGGCGCGACGAGCATCGGAGGATGGTGACCGGCCGAAGCCATCGTGTATTTGCCCGTCTCGAGATCGACCACCATCACGAGCGCGGTTGCCATCCGTGGCAGATTCGAGGCCAAGGAGAACCTGGACAGGCGGCCGAGGGCTTCACCCGGTGACAGGTCGAGCTCGCAGATCCGGAGCGCGCTGCGGAGCTGCCCCATGATCGACGCCGCGAACATGTCGTGGCCTTCGACGTCTCCGACGACGGCCACCACACGTCCGTCGGGCAGCGGGAACAGGTCGTACCAGTCGCCTCCCACCTCGGCGCCCTCGGTCGCAGGGAGGTAGCGCGCGGCCACCTCGAACCTCTCGGGAACGACAAGGCGGTCCGGGAGGAGACTCCGTTGCAGGGTGTGGGCGATGCGGTGCTCGACGTCGTAGGCCCGAGCGTTCCCCACGACGGCGGCCACCTGGGAAGCGAGGTTCTCAGCGAGGGCAAGGTCGCTCTCGGAGAAGCGGCGTCCGGACCCCGCCGAGACGAGGGTCACCGCGCCAAGCACCGTCGTGCCGGCGATCAAGGGCACGCTCATGTAGGAGCTGAAGCCGAGGGTCGAGACGAGTGAGAGATGGTGCTCGTCGCGCGTGGTGTCTCGTAGGAAGTCGTCGGGCATCTCCGTTGCCCAACGGGACTGGCCCGACGTGATGACCTCGTTGACCGGGTGAGCACCTCCGGTCTCGGGCGAGTAGTGCCGTTCCAGCAGGTCGACCATGGCCTGACGTGCTGGATCGCGGTGGTGGGCTGCCATGCGCCGCAGATTGCCGTTCGCGTCGACCACGTCGATCAGGCAGATGTCGCCCAGCGTCGGCAACGCGAGCTTCGCCAAGCGCTCGATCGTCTGGCGGTAGTCCTTCGCCTCGGCAACAGCCTTGCTGATCTCGAGCACGAACTCCTGCGCGCGCTTGGCTGCTCCGAGCTCGACCAGCATGCGCTCGCGCTCCTCTTCGGAGCGGATCCGCACGAAGAACGGACCCAGGCGATCGCCGATGGTCGCCATGGCGTCGAGCAGAGCCACCTCTTCCTGGCGGATCTCTCGTGAGAGCAGCTCCACCACGCCCACCGTCTCGCCGTCGGCGAAGACCGGAACGGCCACCGCCGTGCGCAGTCCGTCGTCGAGGGCGTCTCGCCTCCGGGGGAAGTTCGGGCCGGCGGAGAGGTCCACAACCCAGATCGGTGCTGCCGACCGGAGAACCAGCCCCGGAAGCCCCTCCTCCGGGCCGAGCGTCGTGCCCAGGCTGGCGATCGTGAACCGCTCGAATTCGCCGCCCGCGCTGTGCCAGAAGTGACGGCAGCGGAGCGTCATGTCGGGCTCCGCGATCCAGAACGTCGCAATGTCCCAATCGAGCGCTGTCCCAATGGCCTCGAGGACTCGCGGGGCGGCGCGGGACATGACGACCTCTCGGCCAAGGACGTCCAAGAGCTGATCTGCCACCTGGCGGTGCCGTTCGATGTCGATCCGGCTGCGGGCGTCACGCAAGGTCCCGACCACCATGCGGGCGCCGCCTGATCCCTCGAGGGTGCTCGTCAGCAGCTCGATGGGCGTCTCGGTCCCGTCGGCTCGCAGCGCCGGGACGCGGATCGGTTGACCCCCGCGCTTCAGCACCCCCGACGACACGAACTCCGCGAACGCGGCCTCATGAAGATGTCGGAGCCGTTCGGGGATCAGGGTGAGGAGCGAAGATCCGCTCAGCTCGGCGGGGTCCCAGCCGAGCAGGCGGCCGGCCGCGCGGTTCGCGTACAGGATCCGGCCCGTGTCGTCGGCGACGATCACCGCGTCGTTCAAGCTGTCGACCAGGGCCAGATCGGTCGCCCAGCGTGGCTCGGGCGTCGATCCACCGTCTCTGTGTGTCGTTCGCTCCCCCTCGTTCATGCGCCCGTAGTCTGCCCGGGGACGGGCGGCCGGCGATAGCAGATCACTTCGCCGTCGCGAGATTGCTCGTCTAGGACCTCGCGCCGGCTCCTAGAGGCGCGGTCCTGGCCCAGCTCCTTCGGAGGCGCTCCGGCGCACGAGCTCACCGGGGAAAGTGAGGGCAAAGACGGTGGATGCAGCACTCAGCGCAGCCACCACCCAGCACAAGGTCAGTATGTCGCCCTGGCCGCTCACCCACAGCCCGGCCACCAGCACGAGCACTGAGCCGACCCCGTTGGCAAGGCCCAGCGAGATCCCGGACCCCATCGAGCGGTTCTCCGGGAAGATGTCCTGTCCGATGAGCACCGTCGTCG
>JBOGGB010000217.1:0-7363 GCA_050743605.1 Acidimicrobiales bacterium | reverse complement strand
GCATTCCTGCTGCGCGATTACCTCGAAGAGGCGTAACGGGCATCGGGCCGCCGAGTCGCCTTTGGTAGGCTGACAATCCGACCCTTCCGGGGTGGCGCAATCGGCAGCGCAGCGGACTGTTAATCCGTTGGTTCTGGGTTCGAGTCCCAGCCCCGGAGCTCCACTTTCGCCCGTCGCAGCCGGTCTGGGCTCGCCGCCGGTCGGCTCCGTCGCCGCATTCGCCGGCCCCGCTCCCCGCCGACGCGCCGATCCACTCCACCCATCCCGTAGCGGCCTGACCAGGCCTTTCCCGAGATCGCCCATCCCCGTCGGCTCCTCGAATGCCACGCGGCCCACCACCACCCGCCGGCCGGGTCCCGGCTAGGGGGGCGCCGATGGGCGGCAACGCCAGGCCGGGGTTGCGCCCGGGCTGGCCGGCCGGATAAGATCAACGGCGCATCAACTTGCAGTCAACACGGCCCCAAATGGGGAGGGGCCGATTATGGGGATGGCCGGGATGGGCCGGCTAGTTCATGGGGATGGGGATGGGCGACGCACCTTGGAAGGGCGGAGCGCGTGACGGCTCCGCCGCTGACGGCCGCAACCGGCGCGCCCTGGGGCGCGCGGTGCTGCTCGCCGTGCTCGCGGTGTCCGTCGTGGCGGGGTCAGCCGTCGCCACGACGGGTCCGCGGCACACCGGCAGCCTCCTAGCGACGACCCACACCCTGGGCAATGGGCTGCCGCCGCCGGCCACGGACAACCCCTCGTGGTCCGGGGAGGTCGCGTGGGCGTCGAAGAACGGCGTCTCTGGCTTCGACCAGGTGACCGGCGCCTGGGTGCAGCCGGTCGTCGCCTCCTCTTCGAGCGTGGAGTACGCCGACACCTGGGTCGGCGTCGACGGCTACGACGGGAAGCTTCTCCAGACCGGGACCACCGCGTCCACGAGGGACGGCACCGTCTCCTACGAGGCATGGTTCGTCGCTTGGAACGGCACACCTTCGGGGATGACGATCATCGACGAGCCGGTGGCCGCGGGCGACCACTTGCAGGTCTCGATCAATCGGAACGCGTCAGGTGCGTGGAGCGTGAACCTCGGCGACGTCACGGAGGACTGGACCTGGTCGACCACCGTCACATATGCCGCCACCGGGGCGACCGCGGAGTGGATCGAGGAGGCGCCTGGCACATGGTCGACACCGGCGCACTACCAGACTCTCGCCGACTATGGTTCGGCGACCTTCACGACAGTGCGCGCCGACGGAGCCGCACCTGCGACAGTGACAACGTTCGACATCGCCGAGGACGGCGCAGTGGTCTCTTACCCGTCGACATATGACGCATCGGAGAATTCGTTCACGGTCCAGTACGGCGAGCCCGAGCCTGCCGTGCGATCGCTCAGCCCGACGTCGGGCCCTGCGTCCGGAGGTTCGGTCGTCCAGCTCTCGGGAGCCGACCTCGGGTCTTCACCGGTCGTCCGCTTCGGAGGCGAGGAGGCGGCCGTCGTCCACAGCTCGACAGGCTCGATCGTCGTGCGCGCGCCTGCACACCTGCCGGGCAAGGTGCCGGTGACCGTGACGCTCGATCCTTCCGGATCGGCAGTCGCAGCGACCGCCACGACTGACTTCGAGTACCAGTCGGTGTACGGCTACGCGATCGCAACGGCGTCCGGAGCCGTGCGCGGGTTCGGCTCGTCGAAATTCAGCGCGGGAAGCCGGGCGCGCGGCGCGACGGTCGTCGGCTTGGCCAGGGACACCAAGACCGGTGGGTACTGGGAGGTCGCCTCGGGCGGAGGTGTCTACGACGTCGACGCCCCCGACCTCGGCACACTCACCGCGATGGTCGACCGCCAACGGATCGGGTCGGTCTCGGGGATCGCCTCTACGCCCACAGGGTCGGGGTATTGGCTCGTGACCTCCGAGGGATCGGTCCACGCCTTCGGGTCCGCGCGATCGTTCGGCACACTGCGCGCCGCGCACCTCGGGTCTCCGATCGTCGCGATGACGGCCGCCCCGACAGGGTCCGGGTACTGGCTGGTCGCAGCCGACGGGGCCGTGTACCCGTTCGGGAAGGCAGGCCACCTGGGATCGGCGGCGCACCTGCACTTCCGCGCCGCCCCGTTCGTAGGGATGTCGGCGACCCCGACAGGTCAGGGGTACTGGCTGGTCGCCTCCGACGGCCGTGTGTTCGCCTTCGGCAAGGCGAAGGCCTTCGGCCCGGCTGCGGCCAAGTCCGGTCAACTGCACATCGTGGGCATTGCCGCGTCCGCCACAGGTCAGGGGTATTGGCTGGTCACCTCCGACGGCCGTGTGCTCGCGTTCGGCAGGGCGCGATCCTGCGGCTCGGCACCGGAGTCCGCGAAGGCGCCGCAGGCCGTCGGCATCGCGGCGGGCTGACGCGGGTCGGTCACCTCACCCGTGGTGGCCGCCGCGCCGTCGGAACGAGGATCCAGCTCGGTCCAGAGATTCCATCGTCCGGTGCGAGGGCGTGTCGGCGGACCAACTCGAGCGAGTCCACGACCAGGGAGAAACGCGCGGCCGGGGGCGCAGCTCCATCGGGGGCAGGCGACGGACCGGGCGATGGTCGTACCCTGGGGGTCCCGGGAGGCATGAGCGACAGTATGGGCTAGGGATGGACGTGATCGTGCTCGGTGAGGGGCTCGCACCCCTGAACGTCGAATGGCCGCAGCGCAGCCTCGACGGATGGGCGGTGAACGCCCGATGACCGCCGAGCCGCACCGCGCGGTGCCCGAGGGGCTCGTCGAGCTGTTCTCTCCGGCACGCCGCGCCGACCCCTACCCGGGCTACGCACGCCTGCGCGAGACGGCGCCGGTCTGGGAGGCGGCGCCGGGGTTCCTCGTGCTGAGCCGCTACACCGACTGCGCCAAGGTGCTGCGCGACTCCCGCTTCGGTCACCTGGAGAGCGCCGACGAGGCGCCGGTGCGCCGCAGAAGGTCCAGCGTCCGGCCCAAGGGTTCCGAGAAGGACCAGGCACCCGTCCGGTCCTTCCTCATGCTGAACCCTCCAGATCACACGCGCCTCCGTAGGCTCGTCTCTCGCTCGTTCACGCCTCGGCGAGTAGAAGAGCTCGGGCCGAGGATCGAGGCGATCACCCGTGACCTTCTCCGAGAAGTCGCCGGGAGGCGATCCTTCGACGTGGTCGCCGCACTCGCGTCGCCACTTCCCGTCGCCGTCATCTGCGAGCTGTTCGGGGTGTCGGGCCCTGACCGTCCGCGCGTCGTCGGATGGTCTCACGCGCTGGCGAGGGACATCGAGCCCGCATTCCTCGTGTCCGAAGGCGACCTTCGTTCCCAGGCCGCCTCCCGCGAGGAGTTTGCCGATTACCTGATCGGCGAGATCGTGCGACGACGTCGCGACCCCGGAGCGGACCTCCTCTCCGACCTGGTCGCGGTCCACGACCGTGGAGAATCGCTCACGGAAGCCGAGATCGTCGCGACCTGCATCCTGCTGCTCGTCGCCGGCCACGAGACGACGACGAACCTGATCGGCAACGGACTTCACGCGCTCTTGGGCAACCCGGACCAGCTCGACGACCTCGCGTCGCACCCCGAGCTCATGGCGAACGCGGTCGACGAGCTCCTTCGCTTCGACTCACCGGTCCAGCTCACGATGCGAGTCGCGCTGGACGACGCAGAGGCAGGCGGCACCCCGGTGAAGAAGGGGACGTTCACCCTCCTCCTCATCGGCGCGGCGAACCGCGACCCACGGGCCTTCGAGGACCCCGATCGCCTGGACATCCGCCGCCCGCCGTCCTCACACCTGGCCTTCGGACAGGGCATCCACTTCTGCCTGGGCGCGCCGCTCGCCCGCCTCGAGGCGCAGATCGCATTGCGCGCGCTGCTCGGGACCTTCGGAACCCTCAGGCTCTCGAGCGCTCCGGCGTGGAGGTCCAATGCCGTGCTCCGGGGCGTCGAGCGACTCGAGGTCGAGGTCGCAGCCGAGATCCGGGCCTGACCCCTCAGCGCTCTCCTCGCTGCGGGCCGGCTGTGATCCTGGTGGCCCTCGGCAGCCGGCGGAGGGCGACGGCGACGATCGTCACCGGATCCGCGCCGTCGGCGTCGAGCGCGACAAGGAGCCGGCGTGCAGCCGAGAGGGCGGCTCCCCTCGTGGCCACCCAGTCGCTCACGGGATCTGCGGTGCCGACGCTCGGCCGCAGCGCCTCGACCACCGCTGCGACGCGCCAGTCGGCGAGATCGTCGAGCGTGGCCCTCATGAGCCAGGATCGCCAACGGTTCGGCTCCGCGTCGCTGCGCACTGCGCTGACCATGCGCGGGATCCCGGCGGCCTCGTCCACCGTCACGAAGGCCGCGAGCACCTCGTCCACCGACCGCCCCGTCGCCCGGACGACGGGACCGACGTCGCCCGCTCGGGCGCGGGCAGCCACCGCGAGCCAATGCTCCGCGATCGGCCGGTCGACCCCGAGCGCAAGGAGGTCGTCCACTGTGTCCAGCGCCGGAGCGACCTCAGAGAGGGCCGCCGCGACGGGGAGGTCCTCGGACACGATGGCGCTCGGCCGTGGCGTCGTGCTTCGCCGAAGGTAGGTCCGGGCCAGGCCTGCGACGGCATCGCTGATCATGTGGTGGAGCCGAGCGTCTGCGTCCGCGGACAGCTCCGCCCATCGCACGTGGAGCTCGTCCCAGGGACCGTTGGCACCCACCACCTGGCGCGCCGCCCAGTACGCTCCGGCAACGTCGCCGAGGTCGGTGCCGAGCTCTGCGGCGGTCTCGTGGGCCCACGCCGTGCCCAGTTGATCGACGATCTCGCCGGCTACCTGGGTCGCGAGGATCTGATCGTAGAGACGGTGCTTGTGTACGAGATCGCCGAATGCGGATCTCATGGCGGAGGGGAAGTACTCCTCCACCGCGATATCCAGCGCAGGGTCGGCGACGACCGTTGACTGCTCGATCGCGGCGACGAGGTCCGACTTCGCATAGGCGAGCAGCACGGCGAGCTCAGGGCGGATCAGCCCCGCGCCGGCCGCGCGTCGGACGGCGAGCTCTTCAGCTCCCGGGAGTGACTCGACCGCGCGGTCGACGCGCCCTGACGCCTCTAACAGGTCGAGCAGGGCCGCGAAGGCGTCCAGCTGCCCGGCGCTGTCGGGGACGGCGCGGTCGAGCGCGGCGACGCTGTGCGCGACCTGCCGCAGGACCTCCCCGGCGACCTCCTCCTCAGCATCCTCGAGATAGCCGTCACGCTCGGTCCTCGAGAGCCGTCCGTCCTCGATCGCGAGCTCGAGGAGGATCTTCAAGTTCACCTCCCGGTCCGAGGTCGCGACACCAGCCGCATTGTCGATGAAGTCGGTGTTGATCCGACCTCCGCGCCGGGAGTAGCGGATCCGCGCCATCTGGGTGAGGCCGAGATTGCCGCCTTCTCCGACCACCCGTGCCCGTAGGCGGTTCGCGGTCGCCCGCACCTCGTCGTTGCTCCTGTCGCCCACCTCGCTGTCGAGCTCGTCCGCGGCCTTCACGAAAGTGCCGACGCCGCCGAGCCACAGAAGGTCGACGGGAGCCTCCAGGATTGCCGTGACCAGCTCCGGAGGCGAGAGGCTCTCCTGCTCGATGCCGAGCACGCGGCGAGCCTCGGGAGCGATCGGGACCGCTTTCAGGCCCCGCGGCCACACCCCTCCGCCCACCGAGATGAGCGCTCCCGAGTAGTCGGCCCAGCTCGACGTCGGGAGGCTCGCCAGTCGCTTCCGCTCGGCGTACGAGACCGCGGGGTCGGGGTCGGGGTCCAAGAAGATGTGTCGGTGGTCGAACGCGGCGACGAGCCTGAGCGCCTCGCTCATCAGCATCCCGTTGCCGAATACGTCCCCGGACATGTCGCCGATGCCGGCCACGCGGACCGGCTCGCGTTGGACGTCGATCCCGAGTTGGTGGAAGTGCCGGCGTACCGCCACCCAGGCTCCCCGGGCCGTGATGCCCATGGCCTTGTGGTTGTAGCCGTGGCTTCCGCCCGAAGCGAACGCGTCGGCGAGCCAGAAGCCGTGCGCCGAGCTGAGCTCGTTGGCGAGGTCGGAAAGCTCGGCGGTCCCCTTGTCTGCCGCGACGACGAGGTAGGGGTCGGGTCCGTCGTGAACGACCACGTCGGACGGGCCGACCACCTTGCCCCCGACCAGGTCGTCGGTGATGTCGAGGAGGGAGCTCACGAACGTCTCGTAGCAGCGGCGGACATCGGCGGGGGAGGCGGGCGCGGCGCTCTTCGCGTGCGCGGCGCTCCCCGTCGGCCGACACACGAATCCCCCCTTCGCCCCCGTGGGGACGATGATCGCGTTCTTCTTCACCTGGGCGACCATCAGGTCGAGCACCTCGGTGCGGAAGTCGCCGGGCCGCTCGCTCCATCTGATCCCCCCGCGGGCGACGAGACCCGCGCGGAGGTGGATACCCTCCACCGCGCGCGCGTGCACCCAGGTCTCGACGAGCGGATGCGGGCGGTGCAGGCTCGGGATCGACGTGCTCTCGAGCTTCAGCGTCACGGCCTCCTTGGGCTCCCCCGACGCGCCGCGCTGGTAGAAGTTCGTCCGGACCGTCGCGTCCACGAGCCCCAGGGCCACGCGAAGCGCCCGGTCCCAGCGCAGCAGCGGTACCTGCGCGAGCTCCACGACGCTGGCAGCACGTGCCGCCGCCTCTGTCCCGCCCACCATCGGGTCGAAGCGTGCGGCGAAGTAGGTAACGATGGTGCGTGAGACCGAGGGGAACGCGACCAGCGCCTCCTCGACGTCACCGGCAGAGATCGGGGGATCGCATTGCGCCCAGTAGGCCGTATAGGCGCGAAGGAGCGACACCTCGCGCCAGGTGAGGCTCGAAGCGACGACGAGGCGGTTCAGCGGATCTCCTTCGGTTCGCCCGGCGACGACGGCGTCGAGTGCCTCCACGAGCCTTGGTCCGTCCACCCCCGGGGAGAAGTCGTTCGCACCCGTTCCGAGGTCGGTGAGATGGACGCCGACGTCGTCGATCGAGACGGGGAGCCCGTCGCGGAGCTCGAAGCGATAGGGAACCGACTCCTCCACGACGAGACCGAAGCTCTCGAGCACCGGGAGGAGGGTGGTGAGCTCGACGGGCTCGGTTGCCAGCCTGCGGATGTGGAACCGTGCGGAGCCCAGCGCCCGGACGGCGAACCGATGGTCCGCGTTCGCCGCCGGGTGGTCCTGGTCCGCCGGCCGCGGAGGCCCTGTGCCGAAAAGCGCCTGCAGCTCGCGCGCGTCCAGAGCCGCCTGCTCAGGGGTAGTCCGCTCTCGATAGCTTGCGGGAGCACGGAGGCTCAGGTCCAGCGCGAGCTCGTGCGTCGTGGTGCTCGCAGTGATGGCGTTCAACGCGCGGGACCAGGAACCCGGTTGCTCGGGCGATCCAGGTGCATCGCCTGTATCGGTC
>JBOGGB010000216.1:0-3394 GCA_050743605.1 Acidimicrobiales bacterium | reverse complement strand
GTCCACGAGTGCTGCCGGCACGCGCCGCTCCGGCCTCATCGACCGCCGACTTGCCTCCCGGGTCTCCGCGACCCGCCGCTACCTCCTCACCGCCGTAGCGTTCGGCCTCGCCTCGACGGTCTGCGTGGTCGCACAAGCGGCCCTGCTCGCATCCGTCCTCTCGTCGGTCCTCCTCCACGGTGCCGGGTTGGCCGGCGTCGCTCCCCGCCTGGCGGGACTGGCGGTGGCGTTTCTCGCCCGTGCGTCGTGCGGCTGGGCGGGCGAGGCTGCGGCCCAACGTACCGGCGCGGCCGTCACCTCGACGTTGCGCCGGCAGCTGCTGCACCACGCGCTCGCGCTCGGCCCGATCTGGCTGAGCGGCGAGAGGGCCGGCGAGCTCTCGCTCGCCGCCACCCGCGGGACCTCGGCGCTCACGACCTACTTCGGTCGCTACCTCCCGCAGGCGGTGCTCGCGGCGATCGCGCCGATCGGGATCCTCGCGTGGGTGGCGAGCCAGGACTGGCCGTCGTTCCTCATCCTTCTCGGGTTGGCGGCGCTCGTGCCGGTCGCGATGGTCCACTTCGGGAAGGAGTCCGCCGCCCGCACTCGCAGCCAGTGGCGCCGGCTCGCGTCGCTCTCGGCCCGGTTCCTGGACATGCTGCGAGGACTGCCGACGCTCCGTGCGTTCGGGCGGGAGGCCCACGGGAGGCGGGAGGTGGCCGAGGCGACCGACGGTCTCCGCCGGACGACGCTCAGCACCTTGCGCGTGGCCTTCCTGTCGGCGCTCGCCTTGGAGTTCCTCGCCGGGATCGGGACCGGCCTCGTCGCGATGGTGCTCGGGCTCCGGCTGCTCGGCGGCCATGTGAGCCTGTCCACCGCGCTCGCCGTGCTGCTCGTCTCCCCCGAAGTCTTCTTCCCGCTCCGGCGCGCGGCGGCCGAGTTCCACGCGAGCACCGAGGGTCAGGCCGCTGCGGATCGCATCCTGTCGGTGCTCGACCTCGACGCGGCAACCCCGCCCGGGCGCGGCGAGGTGCTCGTAGAGGCCCGCCCGGGAGCGCCTCTCGGGCACGACGACGCGCACGAAGGCGACGGGACCGCCGGAGGCGACAGGGGCGTCCGGCGCCGTCAGCAGGTCCTGCGCGCCGAGGACGTCACGGTCCTCTTTCCGGGCCGCACTACTCCCGCGGTGGCCGGGCTCTCGCTCGAGGTGGCCCCGGGCGAGCACGTCGCGCTCGTCGGCCCTTCGGGCTCGGGGAAGTCGACGACGATCGGTCTCTTCCTCGGCTTCGTGCAACCGACGTCGGGGAGGGTGCTCCTGGCCGGCGACGAGCTCCCAGCGCTCGACCTGGCGGCCTGGCTGCGGAGTCTGAGCTGGGTGCCCCAGCGTCCCCATGTTCTGCACGGCTCCATCGAGGACAACCTGCGGATCGCCGATCCCGGTGCCGGCGCCGAGCAGCTCGCGCGTGCCATCGAGATGGTGGGGCTCTCGCATATGGTGCGCGGATTGCCTCGTGGCCTCGCGACGCCAATCGGCGAAGGTGGCGTGGCACTCAGCGCTGGGGAGCGGCAGCGTCTCGCGCTGGCTCGTGCGGTCGTCCGCGACCGGCCGATCGTCCTGCTGGACGAGCCCGCCGCCCACCTCGACGCGCACGCGGAGACGGCTTTGCGCGATGCACTCGGCCCATGGCTCGACGCGCGGACGGTGCTGGTGGCCGCCCACCGTCCCGAGCTCGTGGCACGCCTCGACCGTGTGGTGCAGCTCGGCGGTGACGTCGCAACCCACGTCGGGCTCGGGCCCGAAGGTGCCGGCGAGGACGCCGCCGAGGCGAACGCCCAGAGCGGGAGATGACCGAGGTGCCACGACGGTGAGCCGCCGCGCCGACGCCGCCCGCGCCGACCTGTCTCCGGCAAAGGTGCTCGCGACCCTGCTGCGCATCGGCGCGCCGCCGTGGCGCAAGCTCGCGCTCGCTGCGTTCCTCGGCGTGCTCGGGGGCCTCGCGACGGTCGGGCTTCTCGGAGGCTCGGGCTACGTCGTCGACCGGGCAGCGTTCCACCCCGGCCTCGGCGCGATCGCCGGTGTCCTCGCCGGAGTGGAAGTGCTCGCGTTCGTGCGGGGACCGCTGCGCTACGGCGAGCGGCTGGTCGCGCACGACGCCGCCTTCCAGTCGCTCCAACGCTGGCGGGTGTGGCTCTTCGACCGCCTCGAGCCGCTCGCACCGGCGGGCCTGGGCGGTTGGCGCAGCGGCGACATCCTCGCCCGCGTCACCGACGACGTCGAAGTCCTGCAGGACCTCTCTCTTCGCTGCCTCCTGCCAGTCGGGGTCACCACCGCGACGACGATCGTCGCGGTGGTGCTCGTCGCGCTCGTCCTCCCGCTCGCCGGAGCCGTCCTCGCGGCGACGCTCCTCGTCGCGATGATCGTGGCGCCCAGCATGGCGGTCCTGACCGGCACGTCTCGAGGCCGCGAGGCTGAGCTGCGCGGCCACCTCGCAGCCGATGTCGTGGACCTGCTGCGCGGCGCACGGGAGCTGGTCGCGTTCGGGCGCGAGGCCGAGGCGCTCACAGTCATCGAGATGACGGACCGCGAACTGACCGCCATCGCTCGCCGCCGCGCCTGGTCGACCGGGGCCTCGGCGGCCATCGTGACCGTGTGCCTCGGGATCGCGGTGACGGCCGTCCTCGCGCTCGGTGTCGCCGCGGTGCACGCACACGAGATGCGCCCGGTCATGCTCGCGGTGCTGCCGCTCGCCTGCATCGGTGCCTTCGAGACGGTGCCCGCCGTCTCTGCGGCCGCGCTGCGTGCCTCCGATGTGGTCGCGGCCGGGCGCCGCCTGCTCGCCCTGTCGACGGTCCCCATCCCGGTCACCGATCCTCACGATCCGGCCGAGCTGCCGGATGCCTGCCCCGAGGTCGCCGTGCACGACGCGCGCCTTCGATACGGTCCTGGGCTTCCGTGGGCGCTCGACGGTATGGACCTCGACGTCGCGCCCGGTGCACGTGTCGGTCTCGTCGGTGCGAGCGGGGCGGGCAAGTCCAGCCTCGTGCACGCGCTCTTGCGATACTGGCCGTTGCAGGAAGGAACGGCCTCGCTCGGAGGGGTGCCGCTCGACGCGCTCCGTCAAGGAGACGTCCGTCGGGCAATCGCACTGGTGGACCAGGACGCACACCTGTTCGCCGGCACCATCCGGCAGAACGTCGCGCTCGGCCGGCCCAAGGCGAGCGACGCCGAGTTGGAACGTGCCCTTGCCAGGGCGCAGCTCGCGGACTGGGTGGCGACGTTGCCCGAAGGGCTCGAGACCCAGGTCGGTGAGGACGGCGCCCAGATCTCGGGCGGCCAGCGGCGGAGGCTGGCACTGGCGCGTGCACTGCTCGTCGAAGCACCCGTGCTTGTGCTCGACGAGCCGACCGCCGGCCT
>JBOGGB010000215.1:0-2531 GCA_050743605.1 Acidimicrobiales bacterium | reverse complement strand
ACGGGGCACCGTGAACGAGATGTCGGTCGTGCCGTGGACCGACACGTTCTGCACGATGTCGTCCACATTGACCAAGTGGTCGGCCAACGACCGGAAGAGCCGCGCCGCGACCCCGGGCTTGTCCGGGACACCCGCCACGGTGATCTTCGCCAGCGTGGCGTCGTGGACGACCGCCGTGACGACCGCCTGCTCCATTTCCTCGTCCTCCTCCACGATCCACGTGCCCGGCTCCCAGGTGAAGCTGCTGCGAACGTGCATCGGCACGTGATGGTTCCGAGCGAGCTCGGCGGACCGTAGCTGCAGGACCCTCCCCCCCGCAGCGGAGATCTCGAGCATCTCGGCGAAGCTGAGCCGTGACAGCTTGTGCGCGTCCGGCTCGATCCTCGGGTCGGCGCTGAACACGCCCGTCACGTCCGTATAGATCTCGCACACGTCCGCTTCGAGCACCGCGGCGAGCGCCACGGCGGTGAGGTCGGACGCGCCACGTCCGAGCGTCGTCACGTCCCGTTCCGTCGACACCCCCTGGAAGCCCGCGACGACGGGCACCTTCCCGGCTCCCAGCGCCTCGGTGATCCGGCCGGCGCGGATGTCGACGATCTTCGCGTTCGTGTGCGAGGTGTCCGTAACGATCCCGGCCTGGCTCCCCGTGAACGACGTCGCATCCACCCCGAGCTCCGCGAGGGCCATGCACAAGAGCGCGGTCGAGATGCGCTCTCCGGAGCTCACGAGCATGTCGTACTCGCGGGGAGGCTGCACCGAGCTGACCTCCCCCGCGAGGCGGACGAGGTCGTCGGTCGTCTTACCCATCGCGCTCACGACCACGACCACGTCGTCGCCGGCCCGGCACGTCCGTGCGACGTGATCGGCGACCGCACGGATGCGGTCGGCGTCGCCCACGGAGGTCCCGCCGAACTTCTGGACGACCAGGGCCACACATAGACGCTATCCGCGGCAGCCACGGTCCCGATATGGTGTCCGCCCGTGCCGACGGAGAAACGAGCCAGGCAGAAGGCCGCACGCCGCAAGAAGCGGGCTGCCGAGCTACGGCGGGCCCGGATGCGCCGGCAGCTTCGGACGGGCGGGCTCGTCGCGGCGGGCGCCGCAGTGGTGATCGTGCTGGTCCTGCTCACGACCGGCACGTTCTCGAGCCACACCCCCCCAGCCGGGAAGAAGGGCGACACGAAGCCCACCGCCACGACCACGACGTCCGCGGCCGCCCTGAAGAGCCGGGACAAGACGCTCCAGGCCGCAGCGGACAAGGCCGCCGTGGCCGCCGGCTGCCCGACGACGCCCAAGGCCAGGACCAACACCCTGCACTGGTCCTCGCCGCCGCCGATGACGATCGACACCTCGGGGACCTACACCGCCACAGTGAAGACGACTGCAGGCTCCTTCGCGATCAGCCTCGACGCCAAGACAGCCCCGAACACCGTGAACAACTTCGTCTTCCTCGCGGACCAGGGCTTCTACAAGTGCAACGTCTTCCACCGGGTGATCCCAGGGTTCATGGACCAGACCGGTGACCCGACCGGGACGGGGTCGGGCGGCCCCGGCTACAGCTTCGCCAACGAGAACGTCCCGGCCGCGTATGCCACCGGTGACGTCGCCATGGCCAATTCGGGCGGCACAGACTCCGACGGGAGCCAGTTCTTCGTCCTGGCGCCCGGAGGAGCCACCACCTTGAACGCGGACCTGAAGCGCGGGGACCGCTACTCGCTGCTCGGGACCGTCACCTCGGGCATGCCGATCGTCGAGAAGATCAACTCAGAGGGCAATTCGACACCGGGCGCGACAGGCGTCCCGCCGGACGTCGTCCAGAGGATCCTGGACGTCACCATCCACGAGAGCTGAGGTCGACATGACCGACATTCCCGCCCCCGACGGATCGAGCCCCAGGCGCCAGCGGTTCGACGGCCCTCCTCCGGTGGTCATCGACACCGAGCGGCGGTACACGGCCACGATCGAGACGACGAAGGGCACGGTCGTCGCGGAGCTCGACGCGCTCGGTGCGCCCGTCACGGTGAACAACTTCGTCTTCCTCGCGCGCTGGCACTACTTCGACGGGATCGTGTTCCACCGGATCATCCCCGGCTTCGTGATCCAGGGGGGCGACCCCGAAGGCACCGGCCGAGGCGGGCCCGGCTACCGCTTCGCGGACGAGCTCCCCAAGCCGGGGCGCTACCGGATCGGGTCGCTTGCGATGGCCAACTCCGGGCCTGACACGAACGGCAGCCAGTTCTTCATCATCAGCGGGTCCGACGGCGCCAGGCTCCCGCCCCAGTACTCACTGTTCGGCTCGGTGGTGCGAGGTGGCGAGGTCGTCGAGGCGATCGACGCCCTCGGCTCCCCGTCGGGAGCGCCGAGAGAACGCATCGTCATCGAGTCCCTCACGGTCGCCGAGCACGAGTAGCGCGCCGCAGGCATGCACCCGGACCGAGCGCGGCACACGCCCCCGAGAGCCGGGAGACGCGGACCGCCGCCGAGGCGTCGGGCGGGCGGCCTGCTCCTGCTCGCCGCCCTCGCGCTAGGCG
>JBOGGB010000214.1:0-3666 GCA_050743605.1 Acidimicrobiales bacterium | reverse complement strand
GACCTCGACCTCTTCCCCGAGCGTACCGACGGGGAGCTCGACCGGATAGCCATCAGAGCGTTCCTCGATCATGTCGGCGGTCCGACGAGTTACGTCGTCGACCAGGCGACCGAGGTCACGGCTGTCGTCGACGGTGTCAAGGTCTCCTTCGTCGGCTATCCGTTTCCCTGGACCGACCAGCCAACGCTCGCTGGTTCGATCCACATGGCCTCTTCGGCCGCGATTCTTCAGATGAAGGCGTACGCGATCGGCAGGCGGGGCACGGCAAGGGACTACGCCGACTTGGGCGCCGGCCTCCGAGCTCAGACGACGACGCTCGGAGAGCTGGTCAACGGCGCAAAGGAGCGCTTCGCTCTCGATGGGGAGCCGCAGTTCTCCGAGCGTCTGTTCCTGCAGCAGTTGGCGTACACCGCCGACATCCCAGAGGCCGAGAAGGCGGCGATCACCGCCGAACTGACTTGGGGCAGCTTCGACGACATGGTCGCCGTCCTCCATCGCCATGTTCGCTCGTACCTTGGAAGCCTCGGCAGGGAAGAGTGAGCGATCACCGTCAAGTCCCCCCGAAGCTACGGCGTCTCGTGTGGTTCGTACCGTCCGGCCGGCTGGAGCTGGACCGGGACGCGGACCCGGTGATCTTGTGCACGCTGTACCTCGGCACGATGGACCAGATCCGTCTCCTGTTCGGTCTCTACGGCCGTGAGCGGGTCACCGACGTCGTCCGCCGGGATCTCGCGGGGGACAGGATGCTGCCCGACTCGGTGGCTGCCTTGTGGCGGCTCGCCCTCGGTATCGGCGACGTCCAACCAGGCCCGGCGCGCACGGCGTGAAGCCGACTCTGCCCGATAAGCAGTATCCACCATCCGTCCGGCTCGCCGTGGCAGGCTCGGAAAGTGATCAGTGCCCGGCGCAACGACCCATGCCCGTGCGGTAGCGGGAGGAAGTACAAGCAGTGCTGCCTGTTCGCGCGCGACGTCGCCGCGCAGGACCGGCGTGAGTGCGAGGCGATGTGGTCTCGCATGCAGGGCTGGGGGCTCGACCGCTTCGAAGATCTCGGCTCGGCGCTGGCCGAGCACCTCAAGTGGCGAGCGGTCGGCAGCGCGGACCATCCTGCGAACGAGGACGACATGGCACTGGCATTGGCCTGGCTATTCATCGACCGCCGGCTCGCCTGCAGCGAGACGCCGGCGCACCTCTATGCCGGGCTGCCCGAGCTGTCCCAACGAGAGCGGTGGCTGGCAGAGCGGATCGCCGCCAGCCGGCTCGGGGTGCATCGGGTCGTCGAGGTCGAGCCCGGCAACTGGATGGAGCTGGAGGACGTGCTCACCGGGACGCGAGTCCGTGTGGACAGCCCAAACGTCTCGGCCGTCGCCGTTCGCTGGCACGTCCTCATCTGCCGAGTGGAGCGGGGCGGCCCGGTGCCCGCGCTGTGGGGCGGGGCCGCCTTCTACGAGCCGAGCGAAGAGGTCGAGATCCTCGCCGAGCTGCGGTCGATCGCGGAAGCCAACGGGCTGGGCACCGATGCGACCGGGCTCGGGGCCGCCCTCACCCAGCGGCGCGCGAGATGGCGTGCTTCGTTCCGCCCAGCCGCCTTGCGGAGCGCACCTTCCACACTCTCGAGGGCGATCCAGTGACGTTTGCAGAAGCGACGTGGCGGTTGGGCGACCGAGCTGGAGCGTTGCGTGCGCTGCGCGACACCTCAGAGTTGGAGTTACGCCCGGAGGGCAACGATGTCGACGAGCGCGTCTTCGACTGGTTCGCCCGCCGCCGGGACCTGATCGCGCGACGGCCACTGCTCCCCCCGGGCGCGATCGTCATGGAAGGCGGCCCGGTGACCCTGAATGAGCGCGGCGAGATCGAGGGCGCCGACGCCGCGTCCTTGGGCACCTTCACTCTGCGTGAAGAAACTCTTGAGGTCTCCTGTCTCTCGGCTCAGCGCCTGGACGGCGCCGTCGCACTCGTGGAGCGCAACCTCGGGCCTCTCGCCACGGACCTGCAGCGACGCCTTCGTTCCATCGACGAGGCACGGGAGGAGCTGGACGCCGGTCCAGCCGCTGCGGGCGCCAGGAGTGCCTCCAGCGAGCGGTACCCGCGGACCGTCGGCGCGTCCGACGCGCGTCTCCAGGCGTTCTTTTACCGCCGTTGGATCGACGACCCCAACTCGCACCTGGGTGGGCTCAGCCCGCGCCAGGCGGCCGACCGCCCGGAGCATCGCGACCAGCTCGAGCGACAGCTGCGCCTCCTCGAGCACCACGACGCCCGCGACCACCACGCGTCAATGCCTGGTCCCGAGGTCGCCTGGCTGCGGCGCGAGCTGCGGCTCGAGCAGGAGCCGGCGGCCCGCTAGGCGGCCGCTCTCGCCAACCTGGTCCGGCGCACGGTTGCGAAGAGTGGAACCGCGCTCGAAGGTCTACGGGGCGATCAAGTCCACCGAGGGGAAGTAGGTTCGATAGCGGGCGGCGTCTCGGGTCAGCAGTCGATACCCGCGGACGGCAGCGTGGGCGCCGACGTAGAAGTCGGGGAGAGGCGATCGCCGTGCACCCCCGCGCCCCGATAGGCGACGAAGGCTCGACCGGCCAGGTACCCTGCTTCGTAGGGGAGATGCTCGCGCTCGAAGTCGCCCGTGGGCACTGCTGCGTCGAGCTCTTCGGTTGATCTTGATTATCAGGGTCCAGTGGTACCCTGGGCCGCATCGTGCTACATTGTAGAACATGAGCACGGTGGGGATCAGAGCCCTCAAGCAGAACGCCTCGCAGGTCGTGGCCAGGGCGGCCGCCGGCGAAGTAGTGACCATCACCGACCGGGGGCGGCCGGTTGCCCAGCTCGTTCCGGTCCCGGAAGGACGGGTCGCCGCGCTCGTAGCCTCGGGTCAGGCTCGGCCTGCGAAACGCTCCCTCGCCGACCTTGACGTGCCGTCACGTGGAGTGGTCCAGCAACCACTCCTGTCGGAGGTCGTGGCGACCATGCGTGACGCAGAACGCTACTGATGGCCTTCTACCTCGATACGTCGGCGGCCGCCAAGCTTGTCGTCGCCGAGCCGGCGTCGGAAGCCATGGCATCGTGGGCGGCCGCCCATGCGACAAGGGTGATCGCCAGTGATTTGCTGCGCACCGAGCTCCTTCGGGCGACCCGCCGCGCGGCTCCCGACCGGGTGCAGCGCGCTCGCGCCGTTCTCGATGCCCTCACCTTGTTCAATCTCACCTCCGCGACGTTCGAGCGGGCCGCCACGCTCGACCCCGACGAGCTGCGCAGCTTGGACGCCCTTCATCTCGCCGGAGCTCTGGAACTGGGCGACGAGCTCGACGGCATCGTGACCTACGACGACCGTATGGCGGCCGCTGCCGCTCTGTACGGCGTCGCGGTGGTAGCGCCAGCTTGAGGCCCCCTGGCCCACGGGCGATCCGGTGACGTTTGCAGAAGCGACCTGGCGCTTGGGCGACCGGTCAGCGTCGTTGCGCGCGCTGCTCGACACCTGCGAGCTCACGTTGCGCCCGGAGGGCAACGAAGGGTGCGAGCACGTCTTCGACTGGTTCGCCCGTCGCCGGGACCTGATCGCGCGTCGGCCGCTGCTCCCCCCGGGTGCGATCATCATGGAAGGCAGCCCGGTGATCCTGAACGAGCGCGGGGAGATCGAGGGCGCCGACGCCACCTCCTTGGGCACCTTCACTC
>JBOGGB010000213.1:0-5427 GCA_050743605.1 Acidimicrobiales bacterium | reverse complement strand
CTCTTCCACCAGGTCACGAAGCCTGGCCGGGATTCTCCGATCGAGGCGTCCCACTGGCTGTCGACCATCCGCTCGGCTCGATGTGCTGGATCAGACAGGACGCAGTAGCGAACAATGTCCGGTGCGGCCGGGCTGTGATCGGTGGTCTGGTAGAGCACGGTCCATTGGCCCGACCCTTCAGAACGAAAGGCTTTCAGGGCCTTTACCTGCGCTGGGTCGTCAGTCGTCCACGATCGGTAGTCAGCGCCATCGCTCACTGCTCAACTCCATTGTTGCTGGTCACGCGGCCTTCTCAACCATGTCGGCAACTGTAGGACTGGGCTGCGCCACTCGCCCGACCGGGAGTGCGCCAGATGGGGTTCGTGGACGAAATCCAAATCGGTGAGGGTCGCACCAGTGAGGTGGGCCACCGGGGTGAACCTCGACGTGGATCAAGGTCGCCATCCCCGAGCATGCGCGTCATACGGCCCAAGGTGGTGCAGCGAGATCGCCGGCCCCGAACACGCCGGATACCGAGCACGTCGGGCAGCCCGGCGTTGGTCGCGGCGAGCTGTGCCTCACGACGCCATCGACGAGCCGGTAGAGAAGGAGGCTGGAACGGGGGGTCGTTCCAGCGAAGCCGGTGATTCGCGCCAGCATCTCAGTCACTCCAAGGCTCGCGATCACACCATTGATGCTGATGACGGCCGGAGCAGGCTCGTCCGCCCCGCGGATGTACCCACGTACCTCCTCGTCTCGTCTGAGTGCGGCCGACAGCTGCTCGATGCGCACCGCCTCTGAGTCGAGCACTCCCATGCACCACAGACACGCACCTCCAGGTGCCAACCAGCTCACACGTCCTCCAATGGCACCGGCTACTTGCAGTTCGACGCCTAGATCAGCTACCGGTATGTAGTACTGGAACGCGATGGCGTTCAGGACAGTCCGGCTCAGCTGGTTGTCGGTGCATCCAAAGACGAGATCGCACTCCAGGAGTCGTCGTGCCACAGCCGGACTGATGATCGAATCCTCGATACCATCGATCCGCGTCTTCCCTCCCATCCGCCGGGCCATCCGGCGGGATACTCGGGTCTTGTGCCTGCGAAGCCAGACGTCCACGTAGGAGGCTCCGACCAATCGGGAGAGATTCGACACCGCCACTCGGTCGGGATCGATCACCGTGACCTCACCGACACCGAGGTGGACGAGTTGCTGCAGGACATGGGAGCCAAGCCCTCCCGCACCGACGACGCCGACTCGCAGGTTCCTCAAGAGCGCATGACCCTCCCGTCCAAGCGCTCTCACCTGCCGATCGAAGGCCGCGCCGCCAGGACCGGTCGCCAGGGGCACCGGGAGTTCGCCAACCGGCTGCACGTCCATCGCGACTGAAACGTGGCCCTCCGTAAGGCGGCCGGAGGTTCCGCCGGGAGAGAGGACAACGGCGGCGACCGGTACGCCGGCTCGGGCTCGTACCTTGGGGATGAGACTCGTCTCACCCGCGTCGTCCGAGGGCGAGAACTGGGGCAGCTCCGGGTCGCGTGGGTGGCTGTGAATGATGACCATCGCCTCGTGATCGGCTCGACACCGCTTCGCGGCGCGGGCCCAGAAGACCGGGCTCACCTCCAAGTGATAGCCAAGCTGAACGAGGTACTCGTCGGCGGGGACGGGCATCCAATCGCGCAGGAAGAGCTGCGTCGCAGAGGCGCGACGTCGGAGTCCCGCGAACCCAACGGCAGCGCGCTCCAACTCCGGCGTCGAGAGAAGGTCGGCAGCGATGTCCGCCCAAAGCGGCGTCGGCACCCGAAGCACGGCCTGCGGCGTCATCGGACCTCCTTGAGCCTGCTCTCGCAGACATGCACGTACTGATCGAGCGACCCGCGGACGGGATCCCAAGTTGCGATGTGCCATGAGAACCATCTGTACTTACCGGCGAAGGCCGCCTGCAGGTTGCTAGCGGCGGGCTCCGCGCCGGTAGCGAGCCTGAGATTGGCGTCGGTGTAGAAACAGTCGGGCTTGACGTGAGGGAACCCGATCGGAACGAGCACGCGCACGGTCGCCGATGCTGCGCTCCACCCAGCGCCGAGCAAGACGCCTGGCACGACAATAACCCGTGGCCCGCCCGGTGCGGATTCTAGGTGGGCTTCGGGATACCGACGCTGAAGCTCGGCGAGCTGACCCGCTAGGGCGTCCACCACAGCTAGTTCCCGTCACATCCGAAGTTTCCAGGCGGCATGTCATAGAAGTGCTCGCCGTCTCGGAGATGCACCACGGTGTCGTTGGCGACCGGCTCGTCCTCGCCAGGACCGTGAACCTCCAGGAAGAGAAGGTTGGTCTCCGGGATGTCCGCCAACGCCTTCAGTTCTGCACCGGTCATCTCGACCTGGTGAACCGCGTACTCGCGGTGATCGATCGTGATGTGGATGTCTACCTTGGTGTCCATTCCTTATTCCTCTCTTCGATTAGGGGTTGAGTACGAGCGAGATCCACGTCCCCGGCGTGGGGACGCCAGGGCGCGACGCGTAGGTGTTGCAGGCGCCGGCGCTGCAGCTCACGGTGAACTGGGCGCGCCCCGACTGGATGACAAGGGTGGAGTTCTTCGTTCGCCTCGCCGAGTCGATGATCTCGGCGAGGCCTGCGCCTCGGCCTGCCTGTCCGGTGGAGGTCACGCCGTCGTCCAGCGCACGCTCGACTGCCTCCACGTCGCTGAGGTGGCAATACTCACGGCGGGTGCGAAGCGTGGTCGGGATTCCTCTGCCAAGATCAACCACGGCTAGCTTCAGGCCGGTATTCCGGTAGCTCTGGGCGGCAACCACGGCACCGACGGGACTGTCGGCGTGGTCGAGCACGTTCTCGGTCGCCGCGGCGATCACTGACACGCACGCCTTGGCCATCGATCCGGTCCCGAAGTGGGCCCTGGCCACCTCCCAGACCGACTCTTCGAGGACTTGAACGTCGTCGGCCGACACGATGCGACAGACTTCGATGAGCCGCGCTCGTCTGTCTCTCCTGTTGAGCTGCGGTGGAACGGCCGACAGACGCACGCGCGATGCCAACCCGTCATAGAAGTTCATGCGGCCGAGGTAGTTGTGCACGTCTGGCGTTACTGGACAGTCGAAGGAGACCGACTCACATGCATTCGCCGCGAGGTCGAGCAGCCCTCGGAGGGCGCACAGGTCCAACGGCGTCGCAAACGTCAGGCTCCCGGCCATCACGTCGAGTGCGGCGATCTCCCCGTCGAGGGCGGCGATGGCTGAAGGCACCACGGCGTACGCATCTCTGGGAGGGATGCTCAGCGTGTACGTCTTCATGGTTTTCACCGTCATCGTGGAAATCGCTTCCTGAAAGAGGGCGGACCTCGCGATCCGCCCTCATCCCTACGCGTATGCCGGAACGACTATCTGGTAGCTGAACTCCTTACCGCCGCCTTCGGGAACGGTCCGCTCACGGGCGACCGCGCCGGACGAGACGAGGTTTCGGAGGCGGTTGTTCGCAGCCTGGGGGGTGATGCCGAGACGAGCAGCGAGATCGCTGGCTCGAAACGACCGTAGTTCCAAGGCGGCTGACAACGTCTCGTTCATCCAAGTTGGCTCGCCCAGGATCTCGGGGTGTCCGGCCTCGTTCAGCACGACGGCGGCGGTCTTCCGTCTTGCCAGGACCGCCTCAAGAGTCTCTCGAATATCGACGTTCATCTCCTCGATGACGAGACCCCGGTCATCGAAGTCACCACTGGAGCGTGCCACGATGAGCTTCGCGATGCACTCGTCGCCGAAGGACACCGTGATGCCCTCCACGTCCTTGAAGCTGACCGCCAAGCTGCCACCTACTGGGACGCGGCCCAGCTCCTGCTCGATCTCCTCGCGAACCCGGCGGCCTCGCTCCCGCGTGGCAAGGAACGGACTCCACTTGGCAATCTCATATCGGGCCACGGGCTCCTCCTCAAGACGCTTTCCGTGTTTTCAGTGAAAGCATAGTGGGAACCTCGATGGCCGTCAAGCACCTTCGACCCGCATGTGGATCCAGGTGCCTGGCACGGAGGGCAGGACGTCGCGCTTTCGAACGTAGATCCGCTTGCCCCGACGGACCCGGAAGTCGCCCTCGCCGCCGCCGGAGCGAATGAGGATCTGGCTCGGCCCTGAGGCCGCGGCGGCCTCGAACACCTCCACGAGGCCCCATCCCCGCCGCTCGGCCGTGCCAGTGACCCACTCTCGACGTGCCAGCACGATGAGATCTGCGTCGCGGACAATGCCCTCGTACTTCGGGTTGCGGCGGAGATGGTTGGGGACCCCGACACCTGCATCGGCGATGCCGAGCCACACTCCTGGCGGTAGGCGACTGGTCGAGCCGGAGTACCTTTGGGCGCACACAAAGGTCCCCGCTTCACTGGCACCGTGAGTGGCGGCGTTGTCCACCAGCTCTCCGAGGATCTCGAACGTTCGACGCGTGAGCGTGATGTCGCCGAGCGCGGTGGCGGCCGTCGGCCACAACTCGCCTTGGAGGTCATCCCAGGCGTCCGAGGAGACCACCCGGGTGAGCGGCAGCCACGGTGGGTCGACCACAGAACCCCCACCGCAACCCCAGTCTCCCGGTAGAACCTCTGACAGGCCCATATCAACCAGATACGCCCTGACCATCGGATCAGACGGCAGAACTAGGTCGGGCGTGTGATTGGCGAGCGTCAAGCGCGTCCAGATGGCTGCCATCGCGGCAACATCAAATGGCGTCGCCCACGTCACCCCTGAGAGGTCCACCGCGGACGGACGCCGCGTCGCGGGCGGGCCGGCGCCCCGTAGGAAGGGGGCGGAGCCCTCGATGATGCAGGGAGCGAACATGGAGCCCATTGTGCCTGCCATCGCTTCGCGGGGCAGGAGACACCCTCATCGCGCACTCGAAGTGCTCCGCCAGGGTGACCAGCCCAATGCCTTCAGCTCCGCACCAAGGGCAGGTCGGATGGTGTGCCGCACGGCGAGGACTGCACGACCTTCATGCGCAAGGTCGGCATAGGCGGTCGGTGTCCATGCTGTGAGGATCTCATCACCGTGGCAGACATGTTGGGGAGGAGGTGGTCGTCCAGAGCTGATCTACACTCCAGTCAGCCCTTACCGCCCGGGATCAACTGGGGAATTTTCGGTGATCGACCCTGGGGAAGTTCCGCGATCCGCGCCATCGAGGACGTCACCTCCCGGAACGACGGCAGCGAGGTCGGCGGGCTAACCGCGTAGCCCGCGTGCCGGCGAACGCCGGATGACACAGGCAGCTGCGACAATCAGCTCATGGACTCCGGACTGTTCGGTGAGGGAAGCATCCGCCTCGACTGGACTGGCGTCGACGCCTGGCCGGGGCTCGCGCCGCAGCTCTTGCTGAAAGGGAAGCTCACTGCGAAGGGCTACGGCATCGGAGCCGTGGTCCAGGTCAGTGCGGAGGTGACGGCCACGGACATCGCTGGTAGTT
>JBOGGB010000212.1:0-2937 GCA_050743605.1 Acidimicrobiales bacterium | reverse complement strand
GGTCGCGCCGGTCGCGCCGGTCGCGCCGCTGCCGCTGGTCGCTGTCTCCTGGATCGAGTCGCGCAGCACGACACCCCGCTCTGCGATGTTCCCGTCGTTCGCGACGACGACGGAGATGCCGATGTGCCCGGTCGGCGGGACAACCGAGACGCCGGCTGTCCCGGCGACCGACACCGGCACCGGCACCGGTGCAGGTGTGAGCGCCAGCGTGTGCGCTACGAGCACGACCCGGTGGACGTCGGCGAGCGTACCTGAGCTCGCCAGCGCGTTCGCGATTGCGAGGGTGCCGGCGGACGTCCACGCCGTCGTCCGACCCGACCAGACCGACGGGGGCAGGACCGCGCGGCCCGGCGCGCGCCGCAACGACTGCCGTCCCGCGGCGTAGTCCCTGTCGCCCTGCGCGAGCAGAGAACCGACGGTCGTCAGCTCGTGGGCCGCTCCCTCCGCCGAGAGCGGCCGGACCGCGGCGCCGGAGGACGGGTCGGGAGCACCGGTCACCGGGAGCGGCGACATGCCGAGGAGGCGGTCGGCGGCGGTCCTCAGCGTCAGCATCGCTTGCGCGCGATCGGCCATCGCGGCCGCGACTTCGGCGCCCGCGCCGCCGGAGGGGGCGGGCGACGCGGCTGTCGCGGTCTCACCGGCGATGGAAGAGCTCGTGCGCACGAGTGTGTCCAGCGTGAGCTCGAGCGATGTGCGGGTCTCCCCCGTCATCGCTCCCAGCAGGGTGTGGAACCTGGTGCCGAGCCGGTTCGAAGCGGCCACGAACGTCCGGACTTGTGCCGCGTACGAGCGGTCGACTGCGCGCTCGTAGCCGGTTGACTGGGAACGCATCCTGACGAGCCCGCCCACGAGCACGGCGACGACAAGCGCGCCGAGCACGGCGCCGACAATGGCAATTGCGCTCGCACGGGAGAGCCGACGCCGGTGTCGGCGGCGATCGATGGGAGGCACCGGCGCCTGACGCTACCGCCGCGCGCCTGCACCCGAGGGGGCGCCTCGTTTTCGCCGGCTACCCGCCGGCGGCCTCCGCCGTCCGCCGACGGGGGCTCGCGGTCACGCGTCGGAGGGTTGAGCCTCCATGCTGCTCTTGCGCCCGTTGGCTCCGGAGGTGGTCAGGACGCTCGCCGTGCTCCGCCACTCGACCGTTGGCTGGATCGCGCGGTGGTCGACGCGGTCGCGGTGGCGGTCCACCACCGAGAGAAGCGAGGAGAGCGTGGACGAATTGAGCAGGTGCGGCACGAGACCCAGGTCGAGCAGCTTCGTGTGCGCTGCCCGGTAGTAGTGCTCCTGCTTCTCGACACGGGGATCGTCGAGGTGGGCGATCTCCGCGTTGCCCGGGTAGGCCTCGGCGACCATCTCGGCGAGCTGCATCACCGAGAAGGACTCGGTGAATTGGTTGAAGACCCGGTACTCGCCGGGCTCGGGCACGTTGAGGCAGGCGAGCTCGACGCAGGCGAGGGTATCGCGGATGTCGAGCATCCCTCGGGTCTGGCCTCCCGTGCCGTAGACGGTGAGCGGGTGGCCGATGACCGCCTGGACGCAGAAGCGGTTCAACACCGTGCCGAACACGCCGTCGTAGTCGAACCGCGTGGCGAGGTCGGGATGGAGGACGGTCTCGGGGGTCTCCTGGCCGTAGACGATCCCCTGGTTGAGGTCGGTCGAGCGGATACCCCAGATCCGGCAGGCGAACATGATGTTGTGGCTGTCGTGCACCTTGGAGAGGTGGTAGAAGGAGCCGGGCTGCTTGGGGTAGGGCAAGAGGTCGGTCCGCCCCCGGTGGGCGATCTCGATGAACCCCTCTTCGATGTCGATGTTCGGCGTGCCGTACTCGCCCATGGTGCCGAGCTTGACCAGGTGGATCTGGGGGTCGACCTCGGCGATCGCGTACAGCAGGTTGAGCGTGCCGACCACGTTGTTCACCTGGGTGTAGACCGCGTGGTGCTGGTCGATCATCGAGTACGGAGCCGACCGCTGCTCGGCGAAGTGGACGACGGCGTCGGGCCGGAAGTCGAGAAGGGTGCGGCGGACGAACGGACCGTCGGTCAGGTCGCCCACGTAGGCGGCCACCTCGAGGCCCGACACCTCCCGCCAGGTCCGCACCCGGTGCTGGAGGTGCTTGATCGGGACGAGGCTGTCCACCCCCATCTCGAAGTCGTACTGGCGCCGGGCGAAGTTGTCCACGACCCCGACGTCGTGGCCTCGCGCCGACAGATGGAGCGCCACCGGCCAGCCGAGGTAACCGTCGCCCCCAAGAACCAGGATCCTCAAGGAACGTCTCCTCCCGTCGTGCTCCACCCCTTCCGCCCGGGCACGCCGGACCGCGGAGCGCCGAGCACGGGGGCTGACATGGTTTTGCAATCTACTGTGCCCGGCCCCCCTGGGAGCCAGCTGAGAGCCACCAGGGCCGCTTCTTAAGAATTTGCCTAGGATGAAAACCGCCCCAAGCGTGGCCACCTCGGCGCGGCGGCGAACGTCATCCTCCCTCCAAGAGGGCGCGGACCTCCGCCGTCGCCGCGTCCAAGTCCTCGATGGCCCGGACCACCGCGTGGGTGCCGCGGAGGCTGTCCCCCCTCAAGAACAAGAAGGAGCACCGCCGGACCGGCCGGCCGACCGCCGACGCGGCCGCCAGCGCGTACGCCGCCCCCTGCAGGCGGTAGTGGGCAAGGAGACGGTCGATCTCGTCGTCGGTGTCGACCCGGTCGGTCTTGTAGTCCACCACCTCGAGACCGTCGGGCCCCTCGAAGAGGAGGTCCACGAACCCCTCGAGCACCCGGTCGCCCACCGGCGCGCCCACGTAGAGCTCCCGCCAGTGCCGGGCGCCGGCAGCCATGCGCACGACGTCGGTGCCCAGCGCCGCCCGGACGAGCCTCTCCACCTCCGCGGCGCGGTCCGCCACGCCTTCCGCCTCGGCGTGCCGGCGGGCGAGCGCCTCGAGGC
>JBOGGB010000211.1:0-2953 GCA_050743605.1 Acidimicrobiales bacterium | reverse complement strand
CGACGATCAGGTCCTCGACCAGGTGGGGCTCGACCTGCGGCACCTTGCCGAGGGTCGCCTTCACGACCTGCGCGGTGAGATCGTCAGGCCTGCAGTCGACGAGCGAGCCCTTGCCGGCCCTCCCGATGGGCGTCCGACCCGTGGCGACGATGACGGCTTCGGGCATTCGACACCTCTCTACGCTCGAGGACGGCTCGCCGGCCGCTCGATGACACGTTCCGGCGCACGCGTGTCCTTTCCCTTTCGGCTTGCGGCTATGCAGCTGGGCCGTCTCCAAAAGTTACCAGCCAAGTAATTTTCCCCGCCCGCCGGGCCCGAGATTGGTGGCCGAGGACTACGTCCCGCTGGCGTCCGGCCGTTCCCACGTCCCGCTCCGGCCGCCGGACTTGTGCCACAGGGCGAGTGTGGTGATTGCTGCGTCGGAGTCGTGGTGGCGAAGCGTCATGAGGAGCGTGAGCCCAGCGAAGGCGCAAGCCGTCAATGCCTCCACCTCGATGCCGGTCCTGGCCACGACCGAGGTGGACACCTGGACGCGGGCCAAGCCGGCTGTCTCGTCGAGGTCGACACGGATGTCGATCTCGTCGAGGGGCAGGGGGTGGCAAAGCGGGATGAGCGCAGGAGTCTGCTTGGCGGCGTGGATGCCTGCTGCCTTGGCGAACGGCACGACGTCTTCGTCCTTGGCTGCCGCCTCGAGCGCGTCGCGGCTCGCCCGGACGACGCAGCGCGCCGTCGCGCGCCGCTCAGTGACCGCCTTAGTGGTGACGTCCACCATGCGGGCCTGTCCGGCGTCGTCCAAGTGCGTGAACAGGGGACCGGGAACCGCGTGCGCTCCGTCGTCACCCGTCATGATGGTGCTCCTTCGATGCGCCACGCCCCCGTGTAGACATTCGCGCGCCCTTCTCGGACGAAGGCCGCGAGCGTCATGTCGAGGGCCTGTGCGGTGGAGACCGCGAGGCTCGAGGGCGCGGACACCGCGGCGAGCATGGGGATGCCTGCGACGGCAGCCTTCTGGACGATCTCGTAGCTGACGCGCCCCGAGACGACCAGCACCGCGCCGGCGAGCGGCAGACGATGCTGCATCGCCGCCCAGCCCACGAGCTTGTCCACGGCGTTGTGACGACCGACGTCCTCGCGTACCGCCAGCACCGAGCCGGCGGTGTCGAACAGCCCCGCTGCGTGGAGCCCCCCAGTCTGGGTGAAGATCCGCTGGCGCTCACGGAGCCGGGCCGGGAAAGTCGTGAGCAGCTCCGCGGCGATCTTGTCTCCCGGCGGCACCGGCGGGCAGCGGTCCTGCAGCTGTTCGAGCGTCGCGGTGCCGCAGACTCCGCAGCTGGCGCTGACAGTCACCTGCCGGCGGCGAGCGCCGACTTCGACGGGTCGCGCCGACGTGACCGACACGACGTTGAACGCTTGGGGGTCGCTCTCGGGAAGGTCGCAGTACCTCACGCTGCGGAGGTCCGACTGGAGGGCCAGCAGTCCTTCGGACAGGAGGAAGCCCACCGCGAGCTCGAAGTCGTGACCAGGAGTGCGCATCGTGACGGCGACCGGCTCTGCGGGTCCGGCAGGGCCTCCGACCCGGATCTCGAGCGGCTCTTCGCCCACGACGTGATCCGTCCGGCTGCTGCGGCCTTCGCCGGACAGCACGGTGACCGTGACCTGCTCGACCGGCGCTGCGCGGTGGGCCGTGACCGGCGAACCCGTCATGGCAGACGGAGCCTCACGACGCTGACCGTACCAGCGACCAGCAGAAAGAGCGCAGTTCCGCCCCATGGGCACCGTGCACCGGCGCCGTGCACCCCCATCTCGTCATTCCTGCGTGCCGAGCGACGCCGCAAGCTGGGCTGCGGCGGCCCTGGCCTCGGCCGGCGGAGCCGCCGCCCGTCCGACGAGCCAGGCCGACAGCGGCGCGGCCGTGCGCTCAGAGGCGTGCGCAGCCAAGCCAGCGATCGCCAGGAGCTGGTCGACCTCGTCCTCGGTGGGCGGAGTCGTGCCGAGCGCTCGAGCGAAGAGCCGGACCCAATCGGAGGCAGACGTCCCAGAAGCAGTGCTCACGGCGACCGGTCTACCCCCTCGCAGGCGAGCGTGCCGCGGCCTCCGGGCGCCTCGCCCAGCACACGAAGCAAGACTTCACCCGGTGGCACCTGGGCCATGCCGACCGCCATCTTCCTGGCCAGGTCGGGCGTCTCGGCCCGGCTGCCTACCCAGGAGAGTGGAGCCAAACGTGCTCCTCGGGTCACCTGGGCGCGCACTCGCTCCTCCCCACGGACAGCCATCGTGCCGCCTCCTCGCGGTGTCGCCGGTAGTCGAGCTTTCCGTTCGGCGACCGCCCCACGGAGGGGACAACCCAGACCCTTCGTGGGGCCTTGAATCCGGCCAGCTGGGACTTCACGTGCGCTATCAGCTCTGCTTCCGTCGTCATCGCGTCGCCTTCCAGTTCGACAACCGCGACCACCCTCTCGCCGTATCCCGGGTCGGGAACGCCGACGACGGCCGCGTCGCGGACCGCCGGGTGCGACTTAAGCGCCTCTTCGACCTCTTCGGGGAAAACCTTCTCTCCTGCGGTGTTGATGGAGCTCGCTCCCCTTCCGAGGAGGTGGATGCTGCCATCCCGCAGCACTTGCGCGTAATCCCCGGGCATCGAGTACCTGACGCCCTCGCGGACCACGAAAGTGGAGGCGGTCTTCTCGTCGTCCTTGTAGTAGCCGAGCGGGTTGCGCCCCGCGAGTGCCAGCATGCCCACGGTGCCGGAGCCGGGCTCGACCGGCTCCCCGTCGGGGCCCAGCACCTTCACGTCGGCCCCGAGCACGAAGTCGGCGGTCTTCGACGCAGAGGTGCCCGACGACAGCGACGCCCCGATGCCGATCGCCTCGGTCGAGGCGAAGAAGTCGAAGAGCACCATCTCAGGGCGGTGACGCAGCAGCCCCTCCTTCACCTCCTCGCTCCACATCGCTCC
>JBOGGB010000210.1:0-9035 GCA_050743605.1 Acidimicrobiales bacterium | reverse complement strand
GGCAACTGACAAACCAGAGGAGATGAGCTACCCAGAGAGAGGGAAGAGTTACTTACCCGCTCGGCGCTGCCAGCGGGTGGCCTTCAACATCTTCTTGTGCTTCTTCTTGCGCATCCTCTTGCGACGCTTCTTGATCAGGCTTCCCATGGCTCGGGGCAGGTTACAGGGCCGGCGCCCCACTCGCCACGTCGCAAGCGCCGGCACGTGGGCTCACTCGTCGTACTCGTCGGGAGTCCCCGCCGGCGGGGGCGGCGCGGTCGGCAGCTCGAAGCGGAAGACCGCACCGCCGTCGGGCGGCGATCCGGCCCACACCGACCCGCCCTCCGCCTGCGCGACCTGGGCGACGATCGCAAGACCCAGCCCCGAGCCGGGGAGCGCCCGGGCAGCCGGTGCCCGGTAGAAGCGGTCGAACACGTGCGGGAGGTCGTCCTCTGCGATGCCGGGGCCGTGGTCCCGGACCGTCACGATGCCTCCGTGGCAGGTCACCTCCACTATCCCGCGGTCGGGGCTCCACTTGAGCGCGTTGTCCAAGAGGTTGCCGATCGCCCGTTCGACCCGGTCGCGCTGCGCGCGCACCCAGGTGGGGCTCGACGAGAGGCGGAAGGTCACCTGGCGGGGACGCCCGTGCGTCGTGGCCACCGCGCCGGCATCTGCGACCAAGCTGTCGAGCCGGAAGGCGCGGGGCGGGACCGGCCGCTGCTCGCCGCGCGCGAGCTCGGACAGGTCGCCGACGAGCGTCGTGAGCTCGTTCATCTGGGTGAGCAGGTCGTCGACCAGCACCTCACGGTCTTGCTCCGGCAGTTGGTCGAGGCGGCGCACCACCTCCAAGTTCGTCCTCAGGCTGGTGAGCGGCGTCCGCAGCTCGTGGCCCGCGTCCACGACGAGCTGGCGCTGCGCGTCCTGAGAGTGCTGGAGCGCGCTCAGTAGATGGTTGAAGGCGCGCCGTAGCCGGCCCAGCTCGTCCGGGCCGCCGGGATCCAGGCGTTGGCTCATGTCGGTCGTCGCAGCCACCTGCTCCACGGCCGCGGTCAGCTCGTCGAGAGGCACCAGCGCGGCGCGGCTCACGATCCATGCCAGCACGAGCGCGAGCGCGACGCCCAGGATCGCCACGATGACGAGCACAACGCCGAGATCTGCGAGCTGGCTGTCGACGCTCGCGAGCGGGAGGACCACCTGCAGCGCGGCACGGGTGGTGCCCGCAGGGATCGGTCCTGTGAACACGGTGACCACGCCGAGGCCTATGACCAGCTCCCGGTAGTCGGCTCCGGCAACTGTCACGTTGGTGTAGTAGGTGGTGCCGGGCGCGCTGGCGGCCACCGCCTTCACTTGTGCAGTTACGTGGATCCCGCTGCCGGCGATCACCGTGCCGGACGAGGTCACGTACTGGAAGCCGCGGTAGCCGAGCCCTACTCGCTGGAGGCGTCCTGTGTGCACCTGGATCGCCTGCGCATCGGCCCGCAGCGTCCCGTCCACCGATGCGAGCAGGGAGTCGCGCGCCTCGAAGTAGCTCGACGCGGTCGCAGCGAGGATGGCGACGACCACCGCGATCGTCGCGACCAGCACGAGCCTGCTCCGGAACGTCACGGCTCGCGCAGCACGTACCCCACGCCGCGGACGGTGTGCAAGAGCCTGGTCTCACTCTCTGCTTCGGTCTTGCGGCGAAGGTATCCGACGTACACGGCAAGTGAGTTGGTCCCCGAGTCGAACGTGTAGCCCCATACCCGGTCCAAGATGACCTCGCGGGTGAGGACTTGACGTGGATGGCGCATGAGGAGCTCCAGGAGGTCGAACTCGATGCGCGTGAGCGTGAAGGTGCGATCGGCGCGCCTCGCTTCGCGCGTGCCGAGGTCCAGCGTGAGATCGGCGAAGCGCAGCGCCTCGCCGCCGTCTTCCGGACGGCGCCGGAGCAGCGCCCGCAGGCGCGCCTCGAGCTCTGCGAGGGCGAACGGCTTCACGACGTAATCGTCCGCTCCCGCGTCCAGCCCGAGGACCCGGTCGTTCACTGCGTCGCGGGCGGTGAGCATGAGGACCGGCGTGTCGTCGCCTGCCTGGCGCATGCGCCTGGCGACGTCGAGCCCGTCCATGCCGGGGAGCCCGAGATCGAGGACCATCGCGTCGGGGGGGTCGAGCGAAAGCGATGCCAGCGCGGCCTCGCCGTCCGCGACCGACCGGACCTCGTAGCCGTCGAGGCGGAGCGCGCGGTCGAGCGCGGCGCGCACGCCGGGGTCGTCGTCGACCACGAGGATCCGCATCTCCGCCGCCTCCTTTCCCGCATCGGCGGCGCGGCCGGTGGCCGCAATGAGCGTGTCGCTCCGACGATACCGGTGCCCGGGCCAGGCGGAGGACCCGGCAGGAGCGATCTTCGGAACTTCTTAGAGCCCGCCAGTACGTGCACGACCTGGTTGAATGGAGAGCGTCTCCGGGGTAGTTCAATCGGCAGAACGTCGGCCTTTGGAGCCGGATGTTGGAGGTTCGAGCCCTCCCCCCGGAACCCTTCCTCTGCAGTCGTTGCGGTCGCTCCGATCGCCGGCCCGACTGCTACGTTCGTGCGATGGGCACGCAGATGGCCGTTGCCGCCGCGCTCGCCGCCGGTCTGGCGCTGGTCTGCAGCGCCTGTGGGGGAAGCCCGTCGGCGGCGTCGCACACGCGCCATCACCGGCACACCACCGCGACGACCGCGACGACTGGGACGACCGCGACGACTACCACGACCGCGACGACGACCACGACCGCGACGACGACCGGGACGACGTCGGCAGGAGGCCCGCGCTGCGCAGCCGCGCAGCTGTCGATCTCCGTCGGGCAGTCCGGCGCCGGCCTCGGCCACGAGGGGAGCGTCATCGTCTTTGTGAACGCGGGCTCCTCTGAGTGCACGTTGTCGGGGTACCCCGGTGTCGCCGCGCTGAGCTCGAGCGGGACGCAGGTCCAGCAGGCCCGGCGCACCCCTTCGGGCTACCTCGGCGGCCTGGAGACAGGTTCGTCCACTCCGCCGGTGGTGGATCTGCAGCCGGGCGTGGCGGCCTCCGCGCTCGTCGAGGGCACCGACGTGCCCGAGGGCACGGCTACGACATGCCCGACCTACCCCGGGCTGCTCGTGACGGCGCCCACATCGAGGCGGTCCGTGCGGCTCTCCGTGACGCTGCCCGGCTGCTCGCCGCTCCAGGTCCACCCGGTCGTGCGCGGGGTCACCGGCTCGTCGCCCCCTTCGGCATGAGCGCGTCACCGGTTCGGCGTGTGCCGGTGCGCGAGATCAGCCGCGGCACGTCGAACCACGCCCGCACGCCTCCGGTCTCGACTCCCGGCCCGAGCGCGTCGGTGACGTAGCCGACCACGGTCTGGGGGTGCAGGCCGAGGTCGTCCACCACGACCGCGTCGACGCGATAGCGCGCCAGGAAGCTCCTGAGCGCTGCGACGGAGCTCGCGTCGACCGGCGGTGTCGGAGTGCCTGGGGGTGTCCCGAGCCGCACCCTGGCGAGCGCCGGTGTGTAGGCGTCGCCGAAGAGGTGCTCGACGACGCTCGGCACCGGCGGTGCGGGAGTGGAGATGCCGCTGTGCCCCGGGCCGTCCGGGACCAACGCGTCGGCGCCGAACACCTTGTAGCGCATGCCCGCTTCGACCTGGAACGTGAGACTCCACTCCGAGGTGGGGGTGAGGACGTAGGGGTACGTGAGCACCACCGCGCCCTGCGGAATGCGGTCGACGGCTCGAGACGTGAAGAACGCCGGGGTCGAGGTCGGTCCGGGCGGGTACGCCTCCGCGGGGAGGAGGGGGAGGAGGGCCACGATCGCGACGAGCACCGGGACGCCGAGTGACGCGAGGCGGCGCGACGACGCCCACCACGCCGGTCGGGAGGCGCGTGCGGCGCGCCGGCTCCGGACGCGCCGTGCGACCAGCTCGTCGAGGCCCACGGCGAGCGCCGCCGCGGCAGCCATCTGGACGAAGAGGGAGAAGCGGACGTCGAGGATCCCCTTCAGGAGCGGCAGGTGCTCGAGGATCCAGGCTGGCAGCGGCACGCCCGTGCGGTGCCCGTCGACGACGAGCTGCGGCCCGAGCGCGAGGATCCCCGCGACGACCGCCATGGTGACGAAGTACACGATGGTGCGCCGCCGGCGGAGCACCCACGCCGAGGCGAGGAGCACGATCAGGAGGGGGATGCCGAGGTACAGGCCGTTCTCGTCGGGATTGTGGCCCACGAGGGCGTCGCCGTGCGCCTTCAGCGCAGCCGTGGCGAGGAACTGGTTCGAGGTGGGCACGAGGGGGCCGAGCAGGTCGCCGGGGAACCCGGCGAAGAACGACAGCGGGTGTGGCGGGCCGACGACGTGCTGGGGACCGTGCAGCTCGTACCAGACCGGGTAGGCGAGCGCCGCCGCGCAGACGAGGGCGCAGACGGCCGAGGCGACCACGACATGCCGAGCACGCGCCCGCACTGTGGCCGGGCGCGCGAGCCCGAGGAGCGCCACGCCGCAGATCCCGACGATGGCAGTCATGGCGAGCACCTCTGGAGAGATGAAGTACTGGAGGACCCCCAGCACACCGAGCAGGAGCCCGTCGCGCACTGCGCCGTGGCGCTGCCTGACCACGATCTCGTCCAGGAGCACGAGCACCATCGGGGGGATGAACACCGCGACGAGGAAGAGATGGGCGTGGCCCTCGCCGATCATGTAGGGCGAGAAGCCGTAGAGGAGCCCGCCGACGAACGCGGCGAACCAGGAGCGGACGAAGCGCCGGAGCGCGAGGCACATCGCCAGCGCCGACGCGACGAAGGAGCAAAGGAGGAGGACGTCGTAAGTCGTGACCGTCCCTATCGTGAGCTGGAGCGGGGCCGACACGAGTGCGAGGAGCAGCGACGCCGTGTTGGTGGCGACGTTGAAGCCTTTCGGGACGTTCATCCAGGCTGAGAAGAAGGGGTTGAGCCCGTGGCCGATCGCGTACAGCGGCCAGCGCAGGAACCACACCTCCTGCGCCTGGTCGCCGCAATTGCAGCCGGGCATGGTGAGCGAGGGCGCGAGCAGGACCCGGTGGTAGGCGTAGATCGCGCCCGCCGCGTACACGAGCGTCGCGCCGATGACGGGCGCCGTCCGGGACGCCGCCGCGAGGAGCCCGGGAGCCGTCTCGGGCACGGGGGGACGTTCGGCCGGCGGATCGGGCGCCGCCTCGGAGGATGCCGGCAGGCTCCCCTCGGCCATGGGCGGACACCCTATCCGCGGGCGCCACCAGGCGATCCCGGCGCGACGTGATCAGGACGAGCCCGAGGTGGGCGACGATCCGTGTGTGGGGCGCGGCCGGCGGGCAAGATGCACGGCATGAGCACCGGTCCGCTCTCCGCAATCGTCTTGGCCGCCGGCGAGGGCTCGCGCATGCGGTCGCAGCGACCCAAGCCGCTCCACCGGCTCTGCGGCAGGCCGATGGTGCTCCACGTGCTCGACGCGCTGGCCGAGCTCGACGTCGACCGTGTCGTGGTGGTCGTCGGACACGGCGCCGAGTGGGTGGGCCGCACCCTCCTCGACCACGCGCCGAAGAGCCTCTCGCTCGAGCTCGTCACCCAGCACGAGCAGCTCGGGACCGGAGACGCGGCGGCGGTCGGGCTGACGGGGCTCCTCGAGGATGGAGCGTCGGGTGACGACCAGGAGGGGGACGTCGTCGTGCTCCCGGGCGACACGCCGCTCGTGCGCCCGCCCACGCTTGCCGCCCTGGTGCGCCACCATCGTGAGCGGCAGGCGGGCGCGACGCTGCTCACCGCCGACGTCGCGGACGCGGGCGGCTACGGCCGCATCGTGCGCGGCAAGGACGGCACGGTCGCCCGGGTCGTCGAGGACAGGGACGCCGCGGGGGGCGAGACGGAGATCACCGAGATCAACACGTCGATCTACTGCTTCCGTCGGAGCGTCCTCGCCCCCTCGCTCCGGCGGCTCAAGCCCGCCAACGAGGAAGGCGAGTACTACCTGACCGATGTCGTCGAAGTGCTCGCCGACGCCGGCTACCGCGTCGAGGCGCTCGTCGTCGCGGACCCGATGGAGGCGGCGGGCGTGAACGACCGAGCCCAGCTTGCCGTGGCGGAGGCGGAGCTGCGCGACCGCATCAACGAGCGCTGGATGCGCCGCGGCGTCACCATGTGGGATCCCGAGCGCACCTATGTCGACACGGACGTTCAGCTCTCGGCCGACGTGTCGCTCCTGCCTGGAGTGATCCTGCGCGGCGAGTGCACCGTCGGCGAAGCCGCAGAGATCGGCCCCGGGTCCACCTTGGTCGACACCCAGGTAGGGGAGCGTGCAGAGGTGCGGAACAGCATCTGCGTCGGCGCCATCGTCGGCTCCGGAGCCCGGGTGGGTCCGTTCGCGACCCTCGGGCCGGGAGCTGAGGTCGCCCCCGGCGGGACGGTCCCGCCGTTCACGGTCCTCGGAGCCGACGTGGGCGGGCTCAACGCCGGCTCGGATGCTGCAGGCGCTTCCGCCACGTACCCCGCGCAGGGGAGATAGCGTCACCGGCGTGGAGTTCATCCCGCGGCGCCGGCTCGTGCTGGTGTCGGGCCGCTCGCATCCCGTCCTCGCGGAGCAGATCGCGGCGCACCTCGGCGTCGAGCTGAGCGAGGCCAACCTCCGGGAGTTCGCCAACGGGGAGATCCACTGCCGCTACGACGCCTCGGTGCGGGGCTGCGACGTGTTCATCGTCCAGACGCACTGCGGTCCGGTCAACGACTCGCTCATGGAGCAGCTGATCATGATCGACGCGGCGAAGCGGGCGTCGGCGAAGCGGATCACCGCGGTCTGCCCCTACTACGGCTACTCCCGCCAAGACCGCAAGTCGACGGGGAGGGAGCCGATCACGTCCAAGCTCGTGGCTGACATGCTGTCCGCGGCGGGGGCGGACAGGGTGGTGAGCGTCGACCTGCACTCGGGTCAGATCCAGGGCTTCTTCGACGTCCCCTTCGACCACTTGACGGCCACGCCGGTGCTCGAGGCCTACCTGCGCGAGCGGATCGCCGACTGCTCGTCGGACGTCGTCGTCGTGGCGCCGGACGCCGGACGTGTGAAGGTGGCCGAGCGCTACAGCCAGCACCTCGGAGCGGATCTCGCGCTCGTCCACAAGACGCGCCCGCGGGGAACCGCCAACCAGGTCGAGGCGCGCCACGTGGTAGGCGACGTCGCCGGACGGTGCTGCGTGATCATCGACGACATGATCGACACCGCGGGCACGGTCACGGCCGCGGCGGAGCTGCTCTCCGGTGCCGGAGCGTCCGACGTCTGGGCGATGGCGACCCACGGCCTCCTCACCGATCCGGCTGCGGACCGCCTGAAGGCCTCGCCCATCTCGCGAGTGGTCGTGACCGACACCTTGCCGGTCCCCGACGACCGCGTGTTCGACAAGCTCGAGGTGCTCTCGGTGGCCGGGGTGATCGCCGACGCGATCGATGCGGTCTTCGAGGACACCTCGGTCTCGGAGATCTTCGGAGGCGAGAACCTGGTCTGAGCGTGGCCAGGCCCCAGTGGAGGGCCGGCCCGCCGGCACGCTACGCTTGGGAGCCGTTCGTACAGCGTGCAGCGTGCGCTCCGCTCCTCGGAGACGGGCACGCGCCCGCGGCGAAGCCGGTGGTGACGCAGGCGGCGACGCCGCGGTGTCACGCAGGTTCCTCGAAGGAGACCCCATGCCCGAGATCGTCCTGGAAGCCGAGGCCGGAAGGCAGCTCGGCTCGAGCGCGTCCCGCCGGCTGCGCGCCGAGGGGAAGGTGCCCGGCATCCTCTACGGCCACGGGAGCGAGCCCGTCGCCGTGGCAGTGGTGGGCCGTGACCTGCGCGTCGCGCTCTCTGGAGCGGCGGGAGCGAACGCCCTGCTCTCGCTCCGTGCGGGCGGCAAGACGTACCTGACCGTCGCCCGCGAGCTCCAGCGCCACCCGGTGCGCGGCACGGTGTCGCACATCGACTTCCAGATCGTCCGCCGGGACGAGATCATCGCCGCAGACGTCCCGGTCACCCTCGTCGGCGAAGCCGTCGAGGTCCACCACGGCGACGGGCTGGTGGACCAGCAGCTGTTCATGCTCCCGGTCCGCGCGAAGCCAGCGGACATCCCTACCCACGTGGAGGTCGACATCTCGGAGCTCACGATCGGCGCCGTGGTCCGCGTCGGCGATCTCCCGCTCGGTAAAGGCGTGACCGTGGACCTCGACGCCGAGGCCCCGGTGGTCACCGGCGTCCCGCCCCGCGTGCAGGCGCTGGAAGCCGAGGGAGAGGCCGCCGGAGCGGAAGCTCCCGCACCGGCTGGCCAGGAAGGGTCCCGGGCGTCCTCCGCCGAGCCCCAAGAGGGCTAGGCCCTGGCGCCGCTCTTCGGCGGACGCGGTCCCGGCCGCGGCCGGGGCGCAGACCAAGGACCCCGACGCGGCACGCCGGCTGACGTGCTCGTCGTCGGCCTGTCGAACCCGGGCCCCGATTTCGAGGGCACCCGGCACAACGTGGGGTCTGACGCACTGCGGGTGCTCTCGCGCCGCCGCGGCACCGGTCGCCTGCGGCCGGAGAAGGGCCAGCAGGCGGTCGTCGAGGAAGTAAGGATCGGGGGCGCCCGGGTGGCGCTCGCCGTCCCGAGCACCTACATGAACGAGTCTGGAGCGGCCGTGCGACCCCTCGTGCGGCGGTTCGGCATCGACGACCTGACGAGGCTCGTCGTCCTCCACGACGAGCTGGACCTGCCACCCGGGAGGCTCCAGGTCAAGCTCGGGGGCGGGCTCGCGGGGCACAGGGGGCTCCAATCCGTGCGTGACCACCTCCACACCGTCGACTTCGTGCGGGTGCGGATCGGGATCGGGAAGCCGCCCGGACGGCAGCGGGGGGCGGACTACGTGTTGCGGAGGCCGGGCAAGGAGGAGCGGAGGCTGCTCGACGTCGCGATCGAGGCCGCGGCCGAGGCGGTCGAGCTCGTCGTCGCAGAGGGAGTGGGCGCCGCGATGAACCGGTACAACGGTGACTCCTGACGCACCGGCTGCCCCGGGCCAGCCGGCCGCACCGCCCGAGGCTGCCGCACCGCCCGAGCCGGCCGCACCGCCCGAG
>JBOGGB010000209.1:0-4733 GCA_050743605.1 Acidimicrobiales bacterium | reverse complement strand
GGTGACCCCGCTCCGCCCGGTGGGCCGGCCGGGACGAGCTGACGAGGGCGGCGTGTGTCGCGCGGGGTGACCCGTCGCGCACGCTCCGCTGACTTCGGGGGGAGCTCGGGCAGGCCGTCCTGCCGGTTCCCTTTGAAATACCTTGACGGTTGGGTCTGTCCCTGTATCGTGTCGGCAATCAACATGGACTGGCTCTTGGAACAACGAAAGGACGGGACCCATGAACCGTCGTGAGCTCATTCGGGCCGTTGCCGCGCATACGGCAGACGACGCGAGGCATGTCGAATCGGTGATCACTGCCGTGACCGACGTCATCACGGCGGTGGTGGCCAAGGGAGAGGCGGTGACGATCCAGGGCTTCGCCAAGTTCGCGAAGGTCGAGCGAGCTGCCCGCATGGGACGGAACCCGCGCACCGGCGAGGCGATCCGCATCAAGGCTTCCAAGCGCGTCCGAGTGAGCCCGATGAAGGCCTTCAAGGACACGGTCATGTCGCCGAGCCAGGCTCCTCGCCTCGCGACCGGCGTCTATCCGACCTCTCAAGACCTGCTCGCCAAGCAGGCGGCCGGGCGCCGCACGGCATCGTCGCCGGCGACCAGGGCTACGACCGGAACGAAGAAGGCAGCGGCCAAGAAGGCGACCGCCAAGCGCGCCGTCAAGAAGGCGACGGCCAAGCGCGCCGTCAGACGCCCGGCCCGTCGCTGAGCCGGCCGGGCGGCCGCCACGCCGCTCCTCGTGCAGCTCTCGGCGAACCCCGCCCAGGGCACCGGGCGGTGTTGCGAGCTCAGACTCCGGTCTCGTGCTCTCCTCCCGGTGACCGGTCCGTGTCGCGACGCTCGACCACGTGGGCGATCCCCTCGGCGAGCGAAAGGAGCCGCCGGCCCAGCACCCGGCTTGTCGTCGGCGGGACGGGCTCGGCGGCGGCAAGCCCCCCCGTCCACTGGACGCGCAGGCCCCCTACCTCGCGCACTTCGGCATGCAGGGCCACCTCTGCGTACAGGGACCGCCGGGGACCGCCGAACATCAGGTCGACGTCGCCCCCGGACGTCACGATGGAGATCGTCCCCATCGGATCGCCGACACGACGAGCCGCGTCGTCGTTCCCCGCGTCGTCGTTCCCCGCGTCGAGCACTTTCACCCCGGGTGGGAGGAGCGTCGACCCCAGTCGGTCGAGCGCGCGCCCCAGGGCGTCGAGGTTGGCCGGATGGCGCGAGACCACGAGCTGCAGGGACCGGTCCGCGGACGGCTCGCCCACGACGACGAACTGGACGTTCGCGTCGGACAACGCGCGCACCACGACCGCGACGTCCGGACCTCCGGTCGTCACCGTCATGTCCCCTCACGTCCTTTGCGACGCGACCGGTCCCGCCGGCCTCCGCTTCCGACGTCAGTGACGGCGTAGAGCGACCGGGCACGGTTCCGACCGCGGCACCAAGGCGACAGCCCGCTCATCCGCTCCTCCCGACGCTCTCGCCGGAGGCCTGCCGACACGTCCACGCTACACGCGACCTGCAGCTGCGCGCCGGCCGCCTATGTGCATCGGCAACTGGCCCTATCCGCTCGTCGCCGCGACTCCGGTCACCCTCCGGATCGGCGACGACCCTGTCACCGAGCAGGTGAGCCGGGGACTGGGCGCCGGTAGTGCGCCACGTACTCGGGGACGCCCAGGCGCCCGCCGAGCTGCGCATCGGGGACAGGAGCGCCGGGCACGACCGCGAGGGGCAGGTGGCCCGCCCAGATGCCTCCCGCCTCGATGTCCTCGGGGTCGTCTTTCGGTCCGCCGGTGCGGACCTTCGCAGAGACCTCGTCGATCGCGACCCTCACGACCCGGGTCGCGCGCAGCTCCTTCATGCTCGCCCCCCTGGCGTGTGCCGTTCGACCGGGGGCAATCTGCTCGACCACCGCGTCGAGCGCCGCTCGCTTCTCTGTGGCGTCGGTCACCTCCTCGGCCGTGCCGTAGACGACGACCGAGCGATAGTTGATGGAATGGTGAAAGCCCGAGCGCGCGAAGACCAGGCCGTCGACGAGCGTCACCACGAGGCAGACGGGCGCTCCCGTGCCGATGGTGCGCAACGCGTGATTGGCGGGGGCTCCGTGGACGTAGATCACGTCGCCAACCCGTGCGTAGGTCATCGGCAGGACCGCCGGCCCCCGCTCGGTGCAGAAGCCGAGGTGGCAGACGATCCCCTCGTCGAGGATCGCCTCGATCGTCACGCGGTCGTATGCGGCTCGGTCGGGAAGACGACGCACCTCCGAGCGTGTTCCGGTCCGCCAGGCGCCCTCCGGCGTCGTCATGGCAGCAGTCCCTCCTCTGTTCGACACCTCAGGATAGAGCCGCACGCCTGCAGGCCCGGGCCGACCGAGGCAGCGCCGTTCCGGAACAAAGCGGTGGGAGGCGGGGTTGATCACTCGTCAGCGCGCCGGGAACCGTTGCCCCCGGGGGCGCCGAGGTCGAGGAGGTCGCCATGCCAGCTGTCACCGTCGACGACGTGCTCGCACTGCCACGTATCGGGACTCCCGATCCCCTGACGGCGCAGCGCCGCCCGGTACGCCACGTCACGACGGCTCCCCACGGGCTCGAGGGAGAGGGGTTCCCCGTCCGCCGAGCGTTCGCCGGGGTCTCCCTCGCCGATCTCGACCCCTTCGTCCACATGGACCAGATGGGCGAGATCGAGTACGCGCCGGGAGAGCCCAAGGGGACTCCCTGGCACCCTCACCGCGGCTTCGAGACCGTCACCTACATGATCGACGGCACGTTCCAGCACCAGGATTCGATCGGAGGCGGCGGCCTCATCACGAACGGGGCCACCCAATGGATGACCGCCGGAGCGGGCATCCTGCACATCGAGCGCCCGCCCGAGGACTTGGTCGTCAGCGGCGGGATCTTTCACGGGATCCAGCTGTGGGTCAACCTCCCCAGCCGAGACAAGTGGGTACCGCCCCGGTACCAAGGGATCGAACCGCAGACAGCGACGCTGCTGTCCTCGCCCGACGGAGGCGCGCTGCTCAGGGTGATCGCCGGGGAGGTCGACGGCCACAAGGGCCCGGGAGCCACCTACACGCCGATCACCCTCCTGCACGCGACGTTGAGCCCGGGGGCGCGGCTCGAGCTCCCCTGGCCGAGTCGGCTGAACGCGCTCGTCTACGTCCTGGCAGGCCGCGGTGCCGCCGGGGAGGACGCGGTCGCAGTTGCCACGGGGCAGCTCGCCGTCTTCGGAGACGGCGACGCGTTCACGGTGAGGGCAGACGCCACCCAGGACTCGTCGACCGCCGCGCTGGAGCTGCTCGTTCTCGGGGGCGAGCCGATCGGCGAGCCCGTCGCCGCCTACGGGCCCTTCGTGATGAACACCCGCGAGGAGCTGGCGCAGGCGTTCGAGGACTTCCACGCAGGACGCCTCGGGTCCGTCCCCGCAACGGACATCGGGCACTGACGGGCCGGCGGCGACGTCGCCGCCCACGGTCGAGAGGGGACACGTCGCCCGCCGGTCCGCTTGCTCGGACGCGGGCACCGCAGGGGGAAACAGAGCCTCGCCACTACGATGAGCTCACGCAGCGAGCGCCCGTGCCGCGCGGGCCGATGTCGATCGAGGAGGTAGCCACCATGACCACCGCGGTCATCGTCGACGCCGTCCGGACTCCCGGTGGCAAGCGCGACGGCGCCTTGAAGAGCTGGCATCCGGCCGACCTGGCATCAGAGGCTCTGAAGGGCTTGCAGCAGCGCAACGACCTGGATCCCGCGCTCGTCGACGACGTCATCATGGGCTGCGTGATGCAGGTCTCGGAGCAGGCGTTCAACGTTGCGCGTAACGCCGTCCTGGCGGCCGGATGGCCGGAGTGCGTGCCGGCCACGACCGTCGATCGGCAATGCGGCTCCTCGCAGCAGGCGATCCACTTCGCCGCGCAGGGCGTGATCGCCGGCGCCTACGACGTAGTCGTCGCCGGTGGGGTCGAGAGCATGACGCGCACGCCGATGGGCTCTTCGGTCGTGCGCGAGCTCGGCATGCCATTCGGCCCCCGTATGGCGGCACGCTACGCGGAGCGCGGTGGCCTCGTGAACCAGGGGATCTCGGCCGAGATGGTGGCCGACCTCTGGCAGATAAGCCGCGAGGAGCTCGACACATACTCGCTCGGCAGTCACCAACGCGCAGCGGCCGCCACCAGACAGGGTCGCTTCGAGCAAGAGATCGTGCCCGTCCCGGTCCGCGACGACGAGGGCGCGGACACGGGTGTGGTCATCGCGGCCGACGAAGGCATCCGGCCGGACACCACGATCGAGGCGCTCGGCCGGCTGAAGCCCGCCTTCAAGCCCGGCGGAAAGGTCACCGCAGGCAACTCGTCACAGATCACCGACGGCGCGTCCGCCGTCCTCATCATGAGCGAAGAGCGTGCCAACGCGCTCGGGCTCGTCCCGAGGGCTCGCTTCGTCGCCTTCGCGCTGGCGGGCGTGGACCCGATCACGATGCTGACCGGACCGATCCCCGCGACCCGCAAGGTGCTCGAGCGAGCGAAGCTCTCACTCGACGACATCGACCTCTTCGAGGTAAACGAGGCGTTCGCGTCGGTAGTGCTGGCATGGGAGCACGAGATCCATCCCGACATGGCCAAGGTCAACGTGAACGGTGGTGCCATCGCACTCGGTCATCCCCTCGGTGCATCGGGAGGAAAGCTCGCGGCGACCCTCGTGCACGAGCTCGACCGCTCAGGAGGGCGGTACGGTCTCCTCGCCATGTGCGAG
>JBOGGB010000208.1:0-1683 GCA_050743605.1 Acidimicrobiales bacterium | reverse complement strand
CAATCGCAGCTGGGATAGACGCGGATCCCGGATCAGGCTCCCGGCTCCGTGCCGGGTCCACCAGCGGCTCCTTCTTCGCCGATCGCTTCTTCGTGAGCTTCCGCCGGCGTCTCGGTGCTGACACCGTTGTTCCAGGTGACGAGAGTGAAGAGCTGCCACAGCTTCACGAACTCCTCGGACGACACGGGCAGCGCGCTCTTCAGGCGGACGGGGTGCCCGTTGGGGGTCGGGACCGACAGCCGGGCGTACCCGAGATGCTCGTACACGCTGAGCGGCCCGGGCAGATCGTTGCTCCGGTGGACCTCGAGTCTCGGGTCGGCGTCCCCGAACTCATCCACGGTCCACCGGGGGAGGGCGTCCGCGAAGCGCTGTGCATCCTCGACCAGGTCCAGGTTCGCGTGCTCGGTCCGCCCCGCCTTGTACGCCCAATGGGCGATGGCGACCGGTGGCAGCAGCATGTGGAGCCCGAATAGTGGGATCGTCGACATTGGAGCGTCGTCGGTGGGGCGGATCGCCAGCGCGTCCGCGAAGACATAGAGGAGCACCGGCGCTTCACGCGGCCCGTGAAGGTGGCTCGCAGGAACAGCGAGGTGCAGGCCGAGCACGTGACCGACGAGCACACGGTCCCCGCTCAGTCCGGTCGGGACGATCTCGAGGGTCATGGCAGCCGCGGCGTGGCCGAGCTGCACCGCGGCGTGCCCTCCGGCTGCAAGCCCGGCAGCTGCTTCATGCCGCAGGTCGCCGGCCATCCGTCGTCGGAGCCCCGGCGGGCTCTCAGGTCCCGGCGGACTCTCAGGTCCCTGCGGGCTGCCTGCAACGGGCTCCCGCGCGTCTGCGCTCACCTCGCCGGGGGCCGGCGCTCGAGGACCGGCTGGCTTCTTGCCTCCACTTCTTGCCATTCGCCACACCACCTTACGTGTCCCGCGTAACCCCATGAGGACGATTTCAAGCACCGCTGCAGACGCATTCCCCTGCGATGACCGTGCGATGACCGTGCATGTCGGTGCGGCGTCTCAGCTCTCAGGGTCTGGGACCTCGGAGCTGATCTGGATCGGTTGGCCCGTGACCGGGTGCATGTAGTGGAACGGAACGACCTCGGTGCTGGGCCAAAGCCGGGGAGCATTTTCGACCAGCTCGTCAGGCCCATAGGGGTCTTCGGGGTAGGTGACCGAGGCATTCGGCACGTAATCCGGTTGGGTGAAAGCCCAGCCCTTGCTGACCTCACCGTGCCAGAACGCCCGATAGTTCAGGAGTTTGATCTTCCAGACGTCGCCATCTTTCGTGTACACGTTCTCGTAGATGCCGCCCTCGAACCACTGGCGCGGGTTGCCGATGCTCTCGTGCCGCCCCGCCTGCATCACGGAGCGAAAGCGGGCCTTGGCAGTCTTGCGGTCCGGCGCGACGTGGATGATGCCCTGCATCTGAGGGTGGTCGAGGAGCTGCCCGAACATCGGGCCGTTTCTGCCGTTCGCAAAGTTCTTCCGGAACCGCCCACGGTACAGTCGAGCTGCGCCGGTCTTACCCTTGTACCAGCCGCCGAGGAAGATGACGTCTCCGTCGTCTGCGAAGAGGTCGACGGTATCGTCGTAGAGGCACTTGTCGATGAAGTAGCCATTGGCATACTGCAGGTTGCGGATCGCCGCCGTGTCCTCGAGGGTGCAGACTCGATCGGTCAACGCGGCG
>JBOGGB010000207.1:0-4373 GCA_050743605.1 Acidimicrobiales bacterium | reverse complement strand
GCTGGGGGGCACCTGCGTCGAGGTACCAGACGGCGAGCGCGCCCGGTACCACGCGGCGGCCTGCGTGGCCGCCAACCACGTCGTCGCCCTGCTCGGCCAGGTGGAGCGCATCGCCGGGGCTGCAGGGCTGCCGCTCGAGGCCTTTCTCCCGCTCGCCCGTGCGGCGGTCGACGACGCCGGTCGGCTGGGTCCCCGCGAGGCGCTCACGGGCCCCGCGGCCCGAGGCGACTGGCAGACCCTGGCACGACACCTCGAAGCGATCCCCGAGGCGGAGCGCACGGCCTATCGGGCGGGCGTGGGTCTTGCGCTCCAGCTGACGGTCGGTACGCCAGAGCCCGGGCCCGAGGGCGTCGCGGATGCTTCGCCAGCTTCGCCAGTCGATCCTGGCAGCGCGTGCCCGCCGGCGGCCCCCACCGCGCGCGGCGCGCGCGTTGCGCGCCCCTGAGCGGTGCAGGTCGTCCAGGACCCGGTCGCCTTCCGGCGCGCGCTGCGCCAGGCGGCCGGAGCGGGCGCCAGCCTCGGTCTCGTGCCCACGATGGGGGCGCTGCACGCCGGTCACCGTTCCCTCCTGGCGCGCGCCACGGCGGAGCACCGGCACGTCGCGGTCTCGATCTTCGTGAACCCGCGCCAGTTCGTCCGCGCCGAGGACCTCGTGCACTACCCGCGGGACCTCGCCGGCGATCTTCGGATCTGCGAGGAAGCCGGTATCGCGACGGTGTTCGCGCCGGAGGCCGAGGAGATGTTCCCTCCTGACGCCGCGACGACGGTGTCGGTCGCCTCCCTGGGCGACCGGCTGGAGGGGGCGTCGCGCCCCGGGCACTTCGACGGCGTGGCGACCGTGGTGGCCAAGCTCTTCTCGCTGGCGGGAGAGTGCACGGCCTACTTCGGCGAGAAGGACTATCAGCAGCTCGCCCTCGTGCGCCGGATGGCCGGCGATCTGTCGATGCCGGTGGAGGTGGTGGCCTGCCCGACCGTGCGCGACCCCGACGGGCTCGCGTTGTCGAGCCGGAACGTGCGCCTCGCTCCCGAAGAGCGCAAGGCCGCGCCGGTGCTCTGGCGCGCCCTGGAGGCCGCGCGGGTCGCGGTCGCCGAGGGCGAGGATCGTCCCGGTGCGGTGACCGCCCTCATGTCCGCCACCATTGCGGCCGAGCCGCTGGCCCGCCTCGACTACGCGACCGTCGTCGACGCCGCCGACCTGACGGTCCCGGCTTCCCTGTCTGCGCCCGGCGCGCTACGGCTCCTCGTCGCCGCGGAGATCGGCCCCGTGCGGCTGATCGACAACTGCGCGGCCCTGCGGCCCTCGGAGCTGGCCCGGAACCCCCGGCGCCCGTCGGCCGCGGAGCTCCGCCACGCTCCGGCCGCGGGACAGGCGCCGGCGGCGCGCGCTCGGGCATTCTGAGAGAGAGCCGTGCTGCAGGAGGGACGAGCGATGGAAGAGGCCGGGCCGTTCGACGCCCTGGTGCTCGGCAGCGGCGTGGCGGGGCTGTCGGCGGCGGTCCGCCTCTGCCGGACGAGCCGCGTGGCGGTGCTCACGAAGGGGGAGCTCTCGCAGTCCACGACCCGCTGGGCGCAGGGCGGCGTGGCAGCGGTGCTCGGCGGCGACGAGGACTCGACCGACCTCCACCTGGCCGACACGCTCCAGGCCGGCGCGGGCCTCTGCGACGCCGACGCCGTCCGGGTGCTCGTCGACGAGGGACCGTCCCGGGTGGAGGAGCTGATCGCGCTCGGGGCCCGTTTCGACCGCGAGCGATCGGGATCGTTCTCCCTCGCTCGGGAGGGCGGCCATTCGAGGGCGCGGGTCCTGCACGCAGGAGGGGCCGCGACGGGTGCGGAGGTGGAGCGCGCGCTGGTCGCGGCGACGGCGAGCGGGGCCGTCGCAGTGCTGGAGCGGTGGTTCGCCCTGGAGCTGCTCATCGACGCCCACGGCTGCCGCGGGGTCCTCGCGCGCTCGCCCGACGGGCGTCTCGTCCGAGTCCTGGCTTCCCAGGTCGTGCTCGCGACCGGCGGTGCCGGCCAGCTCTACGCCGTCACCACCAATCCGACCGAGGCGACCGGGGACGGCGTCGCCATGGCGCTGCGCGCCGGAGTCCCGGTGGCAGACGTCGAGTTCGTCCAGTTCCACCCGACGGCGCTCCACCATCCCCTGATGCCGCGACCCCTGCTCTCCGAGGCGCTGCGCGGGCACGGGGCGCTCCTGCGAGACCGGTCCGGGGACCGGTTCTGCGACGAGCTCTCCCCGCGCGACGTGGTCAGCCGGGCGATGGCGGCGCGGATGGCCGAGCAGGGGGCCGACCACCTCTGGCTGGACACGACTGGCCTCGAGCGGTTCGGCACACGGTTCCCGACGATCGCCTCTTCGCTTGCCGCGGTGGGCCTCGACCCCGCCCGGGACTGGCTGCCGGTCGCTCCGGCCGCCCACCACGTCTCCGGCGGGGTCGTGACCGACCTGTGGGGAGCCACTGCCCTCGAGGGGCTTTGGGCCGCCGGGGAGGCGGCGTGCACGGGGGTCCACGGCGCCAACCGGCTCGCCTCGAACTCGCTGCTCGAGGGGATGGTCTTCGGCGCCAGGGTGGCCGACGCCGTCGCAGGGGGTGCCGGGCCGACCACGACCGGCGTGCTCGGGTCGCTGCACGAGACCGCCGACATCCCCGTCCGGGTCCTCGAGCTCCCCGGGCTGGCCACGACGGAGCCGTCTGGGCCCCCCCCGGGCTCGGGGACCCCCGGTCCCTCGGGGCCGGCTGAGCCGACCGGGGTCCGCTCCTCTGCAGCGCCACGGCACCACGGCGACGCGGTCGATCCCGCGAAGCCGCGCAGCGTCTTCCAGTCGGCGATGACGGCGGGTGCGGGCGTGGTGCGCAGTGCCGCCTCGCTCGCCGCGGCGCGGGCGGTGGTGGAGGAGGTCGCGGCGGCGACCCCGGGGGCGGACGTCGCGTCGCGCGAGCTCGCGAACCTGGTGGACGTGGCGCGCGCCCTCCTCGCCGCAGCGTCTCGCCGGGAGGAGAGCCGTGGGGCGCATACCCGAGCTGATTTCCCCACGACCGTCGAGGCGTGGCGATGCCGCCAGGTCGTCGACGCCCGTCCCGGCGTGCCGGGGGTGCGCGACAGCGGCGACCACCTCGGCGAGGAGGTCTGAAGGTGCTCCTGGCCATCGACGTCGGCAACACCGAGACGGTCATCGGCCTCTTCGCGCGCAACCCCGCGGAACGTGCCGCGTTGCCTTCGGCCGACGAGGGGTTCGGCATCGGCGCGGAGTACCAGCACGGGCGCGACCTGACGCACCACTGGCGGTTGTCGACGGTTCCGTCCCGCACGCCCGACGAGTACGCGGTGCTGCTCACCCAGATCCTCGACCTGGAGGGTCTCGACGTCGGCGTGATCGTCGACGGCCTCGCGATCTGCTCGTCGGTCCCGTCGGTCACCGCAGAGCTACGGCAGACTGCTGCCCGCTGGTTCGGCGGCGCTCCCTGCGTCGTGCTCGGACCGGGCACGAGGAGCGGAATGCCGGTGCGGTACGAGAGCCCCAAGGAGGTCGGAGCGGACCGCATCGCGAACGCCGTGGGCGCGTTCGACCTCTACGGCGGTCCGTGCGTCGTGGTCGACCTCGGCACCGCCACGACCTTCGACGCCATCTCGAGCGAAGGCGAGTACCTCGGAGGGGCGATCGTTCCGGGCGTCGCGATCAGCATGGAGGCGTTGTTCCAGCACGCTGCGGCGCTTCGGAGGGTGGAGCTCGTCGAGCCCCGCTCTGCCATCGGCCGCTCGACGGCAGAGTCGATCCAGTCAGGCGCGCTCTACGGGTTCGCGGCGCAGGTCGACGGCATGTGCCGGCGCATCTGCGCCGAGCTCGGCACCGCGACGGTCGTGGCGACGGGCGGGCTCAGCGATCTCGTCTCCCCGTACGCAGAGACGATCGACCACGTCGAGCCCTGGCTCACGCTGCACGGCCTGCGTCTCGTGTACGAGCGCAACGTCGACGCAGGGGTGCGGGGCGCATGACGACAGTCCCCTACCGGTTCGCCCAGACGGACGCCGCGGCAGAGGTGGTCGCGCGCTTCGGCGGCCTCGCCGCAGGTGAGGAGTCCGGCGAGCGGGTCTCGGTCGCTGGGCGCGTCATGCTCTCGCGCCCCCAGGGCAAGCTCGCCTTCGCCGAGCTTCGCGACTCTTCGGGTTCGGTCCAGCTGTTCGCGCTCGACGCGGTGACCAGCGACTTCGGCGCGTTCACGCGCATGCGCCTCGGGGACTGGGTCGGCGCGAGCGGCGAGGTGGTGCGCACCCGGCGCGGCGAGCTCTCGGTGAGGGTCGCCGACTGGGTGCTGCTCGCACCTGCGCAGCGCCCCTTCGGAGACAAGTGGCGGGGCGTCACCGACGTGGAG
>JBOGGB010000206.1:0-2490 GCA_050743605.1 Acidimicrobiales bacterium | reverse complement strand
CCCCGCAGCTCGACGCCGTCGAGGGGCGCACCCGGCGGCCCCACCACATGGGTCTGCACCAGGCCGACGAAGCGACGCGCGATGTCGTCCACGTCCGACCGCAGGCGCCCCGCGGTGCTCAGCACTGCCTCGAGCGGCACGCCCGCCGCGACGAGGAGCCGGCCGACCTCGAGGGCCGCGGGGTTCGCTACCCGATAGCGGTCCCGGTCCTCTGCCACGAGCAATCCCAGATCTACCGCCTCGGAAAGGAGGGGCGTGGCCCGCTCCCCGAAGGCCTCCACCAGCTCTGCCACCGTCACGAACTGCACCGGCCGATCGGCCCATGGCGCGCTCAGCGCGGCCTCGAGCCCCAGCACCGCGGCGACATCCTGGCCCTGCTCCCAGGCCCCGAGGAGCTCGGCGATGTTGGCGAGGGAGTAACCCCGGTCGAGCAGCGCCCCGAGGAGCCGCAGTCGCGCCAGATGGGCCTCGGAGTACAGGCCGACCCTGCCGAGCCGGCGGGGCGGCGCGAGGAGGCCCCGGTCTTGGTATGCACGGATGTTGCGCACCGTCGTGCCCGCCACCTGGGCGAGCTCGTCCACCCGGTACTCCCGCCCCTTGCCGGTCACGGTCTCCGGGAGGGGCGATCCGGTCGCGACCATCTGCGACTCCCATCTCCGGGTCCGCATTGACTCTTCCATTGTACAATGGTACACTGAGTAATGGAGCGGAGGGTGGCACGCAGGACCCGACTGCCGCCGTAGGAGGCGCCATGACGCTCACCCGCACCCTCCGGAGCACGAGGTCGGGCACCGGCGCGCCCGGGTTCGACATGCTGGTGGAGCGGCTCAGCCGCCAGTCGGTGGAGCGGCACTTCGATGCCTACGCCGACGTCGACTGGGAGGCCCCCGAGATGGCCATCGACGCGGGGGACCCACGCTGGCAGCTCGTGGACTTCGACCCGCTGGCGCACACCCGCTGGTACCAGGACCAGCCTCCGCAGCTACGTGCCAGGCTCGGGCTCCATCGCGTCGCCGTCACGATGCGCACGGGGTGGGAGTTCGAGAACCTGCTTCAACGCGGCCTCCTCTCGCACGTCTTCTGGATGGCGAACGGACGGCCCGAGTTCCGCTACGCGCACCACGAGGTGGTCGAGGAGTCTCAGCACACGATGATGTTCCAGGAGTTCGTGAACCGCGCCGTCGAGCGGACCGGGCTCCCGGTCGATGGGATGCCACGCAGGATGAAGCTGGGCGCGGAGCTCCTGGTCCTCCCGCTTGCCCGTGCGAACCCCGCGCTCTTCTTCTTCTTCGTGCTCGGCGGCGAGGACCCGATCGACTACGTGCAGCGTCGCCGGCTCCGCGCCGGAATCGGGCACCCTCTCCTCGAGCGCATCATCAGGATTCACGTCACCGAGGAAGCGAGGCACCTCTCCTTCGCGCGCCACACCCTCGAACACCTGCTACCGAGCCTGCCTCGATGGAGGCGGGCACTCTTGTCGGTGACGGTCCCGCTCGTCCTCGGGGTCATGGTGCGGCTCATGCTGGCGACGCCTCGCTCCTTCGCCCGCGCGCACGCCATCCCGCGAAGCGTCGTGCGCGAGGCGAAGCGCTCGCCCGCGTACGCCACCGACCTCTCGACATCGGTCAGGAAGATCCGCCGTCTCTGCGCCCAAACCGGCCTTCTGAACCCGCTCGCCTGCGGCCTGTGGCAGGCGGCCGGGCTCTGGGGACCGTCAGACGACAGGGGACCGTCAGACGACAGGGAGGCGCCATGACCGAGCCGGTACCACCGACGGTCCAACACCACCGGGTCGTCATCGTCGGTGCGGGGTTCTCGGGGATCGGGCTTGCGGTCCGGCTTCTCCAGCGCGGCACACGGGACTTCTGCGTCCTCGAGCGCGGAGGCGACGTCGGCGGCACCTGGCGCGACAACTCCTACCCGGGGGCGGCATGCGACGTCCCCTCCAACCTCTACTCGTTCTCCTTCGCGCCCAATCCCTCGTGGACCCGTTCGTTCTCCCCGCAGCCGGAGATCCAGGCGTACCTGCACGACTGCGCGGCACGTTTCGGCGTCCTGCCGCACGTGCGGCTGCACCACGAGGTGACCGGCTCTGTATGGGACGAGGACGCGCAGTGCTGGTGGGTAGACACCACGCGCGGGCGCTTCCGTGCAACCGTGCTCGTCTCGGCCCGGGGACCCCTCACCGAACCGCGCCTGCCGGAGCTGCCGGGACTCGAGGAGTTCCAGGGCAACGGCGGCGCGGTGTTCCACTCGGCGCGCTGGGACCACGGCCACTCGCTCTCGGGCGAGCGCGTCGCGGTGATCGGCACGGGCGCGTCCGCGGTCCAGTTCGTCCCGGAGATCCAACCGTCGGTCCGCCGGCTCACCGTGTTCCAGCGAACCCCTCCATGGGTGATCCCGAGGCACGATCGCAGGCTGACCGCGGTAGAGCACGCCTGCTTCAGGAGGATCAGCGCCACGCAGCTCGCCGCGCGCGCGGCGATCTAC
>JBOGGB010000205.1:0-2111 GCA_050743605.1 Acidimicrobiales bacterium | reverse complement strand
GCGCAACCTACGCCGTGCCACTCGACGCTGCGATCGGCGTCCAGCCCGTCTGCTACTGAGCGACCCGCGGCCGGTGCGCCGCCGCAACGGTCGACCGCACGCTCGCTCGCCAAGGTCGGCGGGCACTACTGCGCTCCCAGGAAGTCGCGCGTGCCGCGCAGGCCGACTGCCGTCGCCGTCGCACCCTTCTTCAGCACGTTGATCGTGAGGGTCGGACCGTGCCCACCGGTCACGAGCTCCACGTCCGCCCCGGCTTTTGCCGCGTGGACGGTGCACTGCGCTGCTCTCGTCAGCTTCCAATCGCCCCGTATCGCCCCGCTCGCCCTGATCGTGCCGGACGGTGCTGCGCCGGGGGCGGTGGTGGAGGTTCCGTGTGAACCGTTCGAATACGTCAGTGCGGCACCGGTTCCGTCGACGGCCGCGCAGAAGGTCGCTGACGTGCACGACACTCCGAGGCCCTCGCCGCCGATCGGATTCCCGGAAGCCGACTGCGCGATTTCCGGATCCACGTTCGTGGCGCGAGACCAGTGGGAGCCGTCGTAGACGGACGCGTACCCGTCGCCGTCGACGAAGACGCAGAATTTCTCCGAGGCGCACGACACCGTGTTGTCGGTGTCATTGGTGTCCGGGCGGACGTCGACCGGCGCGGACCATTTCGAGCCGTCGTAGGTGAGCACGTGACCCTGTCCATCGGCGAGAGCGCAGAACTCGGCAGAAGGACAGGAGATCGACCCGCCGGCGACGAAATCGGTGGAGCTCATGTCGGACCAGCGCGAGCCGTCGAAGCTCAAGATCTCTCCCGAGACGTCGACGGCGACGCAGGAGCTCGTCGAGCCGCACGACACCGCGGCGAGGCCGAGGCTGTTCGGGTCGACCGAGGCGAGATCGGTCGGTGCGGACCACTTCGAGCCGTCGTAGGTCAAGGCTTCACCCGAGTCGGCGACCGCGACGCAGAAGCGGACCGACGGGCAGGACACGGACGTCAGGTTGGTCACCCCTCGTGCGATGCGTCGCGGCGCCGACCAGCGGGAGCCATCGTAACTGAGGACGTCACCTCGCGAATCGACGGCGATACAGAAGCTGGACGTCGGACAGGAGTAGGAGGCGACGTCACCCCCGCCGGGATCGACGCTCGTCGCCGACGACCAGGAAGCGCCATCGTAGGCGAAGACGTTCCCCGATCCGTCGAAGACGACGCAGAAATGCGCTGTGGCACAGGAGACCTCGGCGAAGCTCCCGCCGGGATCGACACTCTCCGGCGGCGACCACTTGAGCCTCGGGACGGCCGCGCCTGCCGGCGCCGTGAAGGCAACCGCCCAGACGACGGCCGCCACCAGCACGACGAGGATCGACGTCGCGACGCGCCGGGGGGCACCTTGCGTCGTTGCGGGCGGACCGACGCGTCGGACAGCGTTGTCGGGCATCGATCTACCTCCGTTGTCGGGCCGGTCGGCCAAGGTCGAGGGGCGGAGTGGTGCTCGCTGCAGATGGACCTCGAACGACCCGAGATCGACGGCAACCTTGTTGGGTGCGACGCTCGCGACTCGGGTGCTCCCCACCTGCTCTCCACGCCGATCCCCTACCTGCACCGAGGAGTCAGCCGGGACCCAGCTGGTCAGGCCACCCACGGTCACCGACTCACGGCGACAGAGCTCGCGATGCTTCATGCAGGGTAAAGGTCGAGACCCACGACGAGAAGGTCTGCGGGCAACTCCGGACAACCTCGTACGCGCGGCCGAAGAGACTCCACCCGCAGAACTACCAGCCGCAGGGCGCCGCCAAGGGAGTCTGCTCGGTCGGGTGCCCGATCATGAGGGCGGAGTGGGCGCAGGACGTCGAGGGAGCCGCCTACCGGCCACCGTGCCGTGACAGCCGAAGACGGCGAGGGGGCTGTCGTGGTCGCTGTGCTTCCCGACCGACGTCTTCCACATCAGCTTCCCGGTCCGGGCTGCGAGGTTCACGACGCCGCCCGCGCCGAGGCCGATCTTCTCCACCCCCAGGTGCACCCGTCCTGTCACCACCTCGGGCTGGATGCCGAAGGTCCCCCGGCCCGTCTGGAGGAGCTTCGTGTCGACCCAGATCGGCTTCCCAGTCCTTGCATCGAGCGCGGA
>JBOGGB010000204.1:0-1593 GCA_050743605.1 Acidimicrobiales bacterium | reverse complement strand
GGCCCTGGAGTGCGCCGTAGTGGCGCTCGTTCAGCCTCCAGTGCCGGCGCACCGGGAGCCAGGACCTACCGGCGCGCGCGAGCGTGACCTCCGCCGTCTGGATCGCCCGGATGAGGACCGAGGTGTGCACTACGTACACGTCGAGCCCGGACTCCTCCACGAGCAGCTCGCCCGCGGCCGCGGCCTCGTCCTCCCCGCGCTCGGAGAGTCCGACGTCGACCCAGCCCGTGAAGCGGTTCTCTCGGTTCCACTGCGACTCGCCGTGCCTGAGCAAGACCAGGTCGAGCATCACGGACCAAGAGCGTACCGAGTCGGGCGCGGTCGGCGAGAACCGGGCGCGTTCGACGCGCCCCGCCACATGGGTTGCGCAAGAGGCGGGTCCGGTCACAACGGCCACGTAGGCTGCCGATCACCCGCTCGTGACGGCGGGAGACCCACGTAGTTCAAGGGAGGAGGTGGGGTCCCGTGGAGCCGGAGAAGCCGAGTGCTCGCCTGACCAGCTACAGCCACTGCGCAGGTTGAGCTGCGAAGCTCGCGCCAAGCGAGCTGGCGCAGGTCTTGCGTCGAGTGGGAGCTGACCATCCCGACCTCCTGGTCGGTACCGAGACCGGCGACGACGCGGCCGTGTGGCGCATCGGGCCCGACAGGGCACTGGTGGCCACCGTCGACCTCATCACGCCGGTCGTTGATGATGCGCGCGACTGGGGCCGGGTCGCGGCCGCGAACTCGGTGTCGGACGTCTACGCCATGGGTGGCAGACCGCTCTTCGCGCTGAACGTGGTGTGCTGGAACCCGGCGCTAGGCACCACGCTCTTGGTAGAGCTCCTCGACGGCGCGGCCGACGTCGCCCGTGAGTGCGGCTACGTGACCGTGGGCGGGCACACGATCGAAGACCCCGAGCCGAAGTTCGGTCTCACGGTGATCGGCGAAGTCGACCCCGCGCGCATACTGCGCAACAGCGCTCTACGTCCCGGCGACGACCTCGTCCTCACGAAGCCCCTCGGCACCGGCGTGATATCTACTGCGCTGAAGGCGGGCGCCACGGACGAGGCGAGCGGAGCGGTCGCGGCGATGATCGGCTCCATGGTGCGCCCGAACCGAGACGCCGGGGCCGCGGCGCTCGACGCGGGCGCGGCCGGCGCGACTGACGTGACTGGGTTCGGTCTCCTCGGGCACCTCTCCCAGATGGCGCGTGCCTCGGGTGTCGACGTGAACCTGGACGCCGCGTCGGTGCCAGTCCTTGACGGCGCGGCGGCGCTCGCCGCAGCGGGGCACGTCCCCGAAGGCACCCGACGGAACCTCTCGTGGGTGGAAGACCAGCATCTCCTCGATCGCGGAGATGTCGACGACCTGAGCGTGCTCGTCCTCGCGGACGCCCAGACGTCGGGCGGCATCCTCTTCGGCGCAGAGCCCGGCCTTGCGGCAGGTGCGGTCGAGACGCTGCGCGCCTCGGGTCACACCTGCGCCGTCGTCGGGCGCGCCACCCGTCCGACCGACGCGCCGCCCGGCACCATCCGCCTGAGCTGAGCCGCCTGCGCTGAGCCGCCTGCGCTGAGCCGGTAAGACGGCCGGGTCGGTGAAGCGGGGCGGGCG
>JBOGGB010000203.1:0-4019 GCA_050743605.1 Acidimicrobiales bacterium | reverse complement strand
GCGCTGCGCTCGCCGAGGGGGCGCCCCCGCGGCTGGCGGGCGCTCGGGAGCAGCCGGCGACCCTCCGGGCGCTGGCTCGCACCTACCGCGACCTCGCCCCGGTGCCGGACGAGGCGCTCGACGCCCTTGCCGCTCAGAGCCCCCGGGCGGGAGACGTGGTCGAGTTGGTGCGACGCGCGCGCGCGGCGCTCTCGGGCTGCGTCGGCATGGCCGAGCTGCTCGGAGCGGCGGCCGCAGAGGTCCGACACGACCCGCGGCGCGCGGCGGAGGCATGCGGGCAGGTCGCCGTCTATCTGCCGCGCCGGACCGGGTCGCCCGAGCTCGAGCTCCTGGAGGCGCTCGGAGACTGCACGGACGTGGATGTGGTCGTGGGCACCGTCGGCGACACCGCCGCCGACGCCGAGGCGCGGCGTCTTGTCGCGCGGCTCGGGGACCTCCCGGGCGGGGTGCAGGACTCCAGCGGACCGCGGCGGGCTGACGCCCGGGTTCCGGTTCCGACATTGGTGCGCTCTGCGCCGAGTGCCGACGCGGAGGTGCTCCTCGCGCTGCGCCACCTGATGGGCAGGAACGCCGACGGTGTGCCACTCGAGCGAATGGCGCTGCTGCACGGTGGATCGTCGCAGTACCGCCAGCTCGCCCGCGACGCCCTCGCTGCGGCGGGCGTCCCAGCGCACGGCGGCAGCGCGCGCGCTGTCGACGACGGTGGCCGGGCGCACGCTCCTGGGAGCGCTCGGCCTGGCCGACCGCGACTGGCGGCGCGGCGACCTGACTGCCTGGCTCGCCTCGGCTCCGCTCCTGTGGAGCGGGCATCTGGTCCCGGCTGCGGAGTGGGACGTGCTCTCGGTCGAGGCGGGCGTGGTGTCGGGGCTCGACCAGTGGCGGGAGCGCCTCGCCGCCCTCGCCGCCGCGCGGCGCGTCCTCGCGCGGGCCGCCGCCGACGGGCCCGAACCGGACGGGTCCGCCTCCTCTCGGCGCGTTCGGCGCCACGAGCTCGACGCGGAGCGGTGCGACGAGCTGCGCGCGTTCCTCGACACGGTGGCGAAGCGGTTGGGCCAGGTCCATGGCACCTGGGCGGCGTGGGGCGCATGGGCCCGGAGCGTGCTGGTCGACCTCCTCGGCACCGCGCCGCGGCGGGCCCACTGGCCGGACGAGGAGATCGCGGCCTACGACGCGGTCACCGAGGCGCTCAGCAGGATCGGAGCGCTCGACTGGCTCGGTGCCCGGCCCCCCGGGCTCCTCGACTTACGCACCGCGCTCGCCGCCGAGCTCGACGTTCCGGCGCCGCAGACCGCGCGCTTCGGCCACGGGCTGCTCGTCGGGCCGGTGGAGGAGGCGATCGGCCTCGATCTCGAGGTGGTCTGCGTCGTGGGGATGGTCGACGGCGCCCTTCCCCTCCACCCCGGTGAGGACCCCCTCCTCCCCGACCGTGAACGGGAGGGTGCGGGCGGGGGAGTGCCGCTGCGCGCCCCCGACGCGGCGGCGGGCCGGCGCGACTTCCTCGCCGCGCTGTCGAGCGCGCGCGAACGGGTGCTCTCGTTTGCCCGCTACGACCAACGCCACGGCCGCGAGCTCCGGCCCGCGCGCGCCCTTCTCGACTCGGTCGACGCGCTCGCCGCGGACGGTCGGCGACGCTCGGCACGAGAGCTGCGGGACAGGTCTCCTGCAGGGCTCGACGGGGGATACCAGTTCGTCCCGTCGTTTGCCGACGCCGTACGTGAAGGCGGGCGCGGCGCGGACCCGGTGTCCGACGCCGACTGGCGGCTCCGCAGCCTCACCAGGTGGGTGGCAGCCGGGGGGTGGGTCTCGGACCACTTCCTCGCGCGTGACGACGAAGTGCTCGCGGGGTCGTTGGCGGTCCGGCGTGCGCGCCGGGGCGCGCGGTTCAGTCGCTTCGACGGGCTGGTCGCGCACTCGGCGATCCCTTCGCCCCGGACGGGCGCCGTGCAGTCGGCGACGGGACTCGAGGGCTTCGCGCGCTGCCCCCGCCGCTACTTCTTCTCCCACCTCCTCGGTGTCACAACCCGCGAGCTGCCCGAGGCCGTGCTCCAGCTCGCCCCTGCGGAGCGCGGGGTGATCGTCCACCGTGTGCTCGAACGGCTCGTCGCCGGCGAGATCGCGGCCGGAGAGCTCGAGCAGGACCTCGCAGCCAGGGAGGCGCGCATGCTCGAGTACGCCGAAGACGAGTTCGCGCAGGCGAGGTCTCGCGGCGTGACGGGGCATCCTGCACTGTGGGAGCTCGAGCGGTCGAGGATGGCGAGCGACCTTCGCGAGCATCTCCGGACGGAGGCGGCTTACCGGGCCGCGAGCGGCGCGCGTCCCGTCGCGGTGGAGCTCGAGTTCGGCCCGGCGACGCGCTCCCACGTCGCCGTGGGCACCCGGAGCGGCGAGGTGCGGTTCCGCGGGAGGATCGACCGGGTCGACGCGCAGGCGGACGGGACGTTGACGGTGATCGACTACAAGTCGGGGAGGCCGTACCGGGGGCAGGAGGACGGCGACCCACTTGCGGGCGGCCAGCGGCTGCAGCTGCCGGTCTACGCCCTGGCGGCGATGGCCGCGTTCGGGCCGGAACGGCACGTGCGCGCGGGGTACTGGTACGTGGGCTCACCCACACCCACGCAGTGGGTGACTCTCGACGACTCGGTCGAGGACCGGCTCGAAGAGGTGCTGGCCGTTCTGGCCGAGGGGATCGCGTCGGGCCACTTTCCGGCGCGCCCTGGGCCGGCGGAGGGGCGGAGCGCCCGCGGTTCGAACTGCACGTTCTGCCCCTACGACGAGATGTGCTCCCCGGACCGGGCGGCTGCCTGGCGCCGTAAGCGGGTGGATCCCAGCCTCTCGGCGTATGTCGCGCTGGTGGGGGAGACATGACCCGGCGGGACGGAGGAGGCGGAGACCTGGGCGGCGCGCCCGCCAGCTCGGTGCAGCTGCTGCTCTTCGAGGGGTCCGAGCACCGGCCGAGACCAGAGGCTCAGGTGGGCGACCAGTCCGCACCCTCGGAGCCGCAGGCGGAAGCGACGCGCGCGGAGCGCCCTCCGACCGATCCACCCGTCGATGAGCACGCGCGGGCTCGGATCGCGACCGCCCTCGACGAGACGCTGTTCGCGGTCGCGGCGGCGGGGAGCGGTAAGACGCGTCATCTCGTAGAGCGCGTGCTGAACGTACTGCTCACCGGCAAGGCTCGGGTCGACCAGCTCGCGGTGATCACCTTCACCGAGGCGGCAGTCGCCGAGCTGCGAGAGCGCATCGGTGAAGAGCTCGATCGCGTCGTCGCCGCGACCCGCGACGCCGACCCGGTCGTCCTCCAGCGCGCGGCCGACGCGCTTGGAGCGCTCGACGGCGCGGCGATCACGACGCTGCACGGGTTCGCGCGGAGGATCCTTTCGGAGTTCCCGTTCGACGCGGGCCTACCGCCGACGTTCGACGTGCTCGACGAGGCCCGCTCGCTCGCAGATCTCGACGACCACTGGGTGGAGGCCGTCGACGCGCTGCTCGCGGACGATCGCCGCGCACGAGCGGTGCAGTGGACCTTGGTCGCGGGGGCGGCCCTCGGCAGCTTCCGCGCGATCGTGCGTCGCATGTCCGAGAACTGGGACCGACTTGCTCCGACCGCGAGCCCGACCGGCGCGCGCTCGCTGCCGCGGCTCGATCCGGGCCATGTGGCCCGTCCGCTCCGGCTCGCGCTCGCCCTCGAGGCGTGCTGCACCGACGCTGACGACGGCCTCCGCGCCCACCTGGCCCAGCTCCGTCCGTATCTCGCACGCCTGCAGCAGCCCGGCGACGAGCTACAGCTCCTGCGGACGCTTCTCTCCCGTCGCAGCCTCGCGGCACGCACGAAGGGCAACGCAGGCGCTTGGAGCGAGCGCAAGCCCGATCTCGTCGCGCTCCTCGACGAGGCGGAGGCAGCACGCCAGTCGACGGCCGGCAGCGCGGTCGGTGCAGCGATGGAGGTCGTAGGAGAAGCGCTCGGGGAGCTCGCTGTCAGCTCGGCGCGCCGCCGCCAGCGCGAGGGCCGGCTCCAATTC
>JBOGGB010000202.1:0-5405 GCA_050743605.1 Acidimicrobiales bacterium | reverse complement strand
CTCGAGCTCGCTCAGCAGGACCTTCGTGAAGGCGTACGTGAAGAAGTACGGTGGCAGTTCGGCTGGCATCAGCGCGACAGCAGCCGAGGCGTTCTCGGTGGGTGAGGTCCTGACGCAGGCGGTCGAGGGCACCCACGGCTTCACAAACGCCAAGATCATCAAGTACCTCCACAGCGGGAAAACGCTCACGTCGGTCCAGGGACCGGTGAAGTTCAATTCGGCCGGCGAGAACGTGAAGGGGGCGGTGTTCTCCTTCCAGTGGCAGATGAAGACAGGCACGCCCGAATGGCTGCAGGTACTGCCGAAGACAGCCGCGGGCTCGGTGGCACCGCTGTTCCCGAAGCCGGTGTGGGGTAGCTGATCGTTTGGGCACGCAGCTCGTACAAGCGATCATCGACGGGGTGCTGACCGGCGGCGTGTACGCCCTCATGGCCGCCGGTCTCACCCTGATCTTCGGCGTCCTCGACATCATCAACATCGCGCAGGGCATCTTCGTGGTGCTCGGCTCGTACCTGAGCTACGCGCTCTGGCAGCACCTGGGGCTCGACCCGTTCCTCGGGCTCCTCGTCACGATCCCTGCCCTCTTCGTCGTCGGGATCGGCGTCGAGTGGGCGTTCATCCGCCGGCTCGGCGAGCGGGACCGCGTGACGATGTCGATCCTGATCACCTACGCGGTGTCGCTCGTCATCGAGGGCGTGCTCGACATCGTCTTCGGCACGACATTCGTCCAGATCCGCACGTCGTACGTCACCACCGCCTGGCACGTGTTCGGCTTCTACCTGCCCTACATCTACGTCTACGGGTTCGTCCTCGCCGTCGTCCTGCTGGGGGCTCTCTACGCGCTCTTGTACCGCACCCGCTTCGGGGCGAGCATCCGCGCGTCGCTCCAGGACCGCACGGCGGCGCAGCTCATCGGCGTGAACGTGCGGCGGGTGTCGACGATCTCCTTCGGCATCGGCGTCGCCGTGACCGCCGCGGGCGGGATGGTCTTCGGGGCGACGGGGGCGTTCGACGCGAACAGCAGCGCCGACTTGATCTCGCGCCTGCTCGCCATCGTCATCCTCGGCGGGCTCGGAAGCATCGGCGGTGCAATGGGCGCCGCGGTCTTCATGCTGGTGCTCGAGGACGTCGTGGCGGTGGTCTGGTCGCCGGTCTGGTCGCCGGTCGTCTACTTCGTGGCCCTGGTCCTCGTCCTGTCCATCCGTCCGGCTGGGCTCTTCGGACGCGTCGCCGCGCGGGCGCAATGACCGGGCCACCGTTCGAGGAACCGAGCGGAGCGATCGGGGTCCGGACGGCCGGGCTCTGGGCCGGCGCCGCGGCGATCATGGTCGTCTTCCCGCTCGTGTTCTCGAACGAGACGGTCACCTCGATCGCCGTGTTCGCGGTGATCTTCATGGCGTCGGCGACCGCGTGGAACAGCTTCTGCGGCTATTCGGGGTACATCAGCATCGGCCACGCGGTCTTCTTCGGGTCTGGCGCGTACACGCTCGCCCTCGTCTCTACTGACGGCCACTTCACCGGCGGGTGGGGCGTGTTCTGGCTCGTCCCCCTCGCGGGGATCGTGGCGATGGCCGTCGCCGTGCCCTTCGGGTTGGTGGCGCTGAGGACGCGGCGGCACACCTTCGTCGTCGTCACCATCGCGATCTTCTTCGTCGCCCAGCTCCTCGCCTACAACCTTTCGTTCACGCAAGGCTCCAAGGGCGTCTCCATGCCCACACCGCCGTGGACAAGTGCCGCTTACAACGTGCGCTTCTACTACGTGGGTCTCGGCGTGCTCCTCGTCGCGGTGCTGCTGAGCGCCGCCATTCGTCACTCCAGGTTCGGTCTCCAGCTGCTCGCGATACGTGACGACGAGGACCGCGCCGCAGGCCTGGGGGTGAGGACCACGCGGGTGAAGCTGATCGCGTTCGTCATCTCCGCCTTCTCGGTCGGAATGGCCGGCGCGGTCTGGGCGTACTTCCTCGGCTCGATCTACCCGCAGTTCGCCTTCACACCCCTGTTCGACCTGTCGGTGGCGATCATGGCCTTCCTCGGAGGCTTCGGGACGATCGCGGGGCCGCTTCTCGGCGCCGCGCTGCTCGAGTCGCTCCAGCAGTACTTCACCATCCAGTACTCGTCGGACAATCTCTACCTGATCGCGTACGGCGTCCTCTTCCTGGTCGTGATCGTGCTCTTGCCACGAGGGGTGATCCCGACGGTCGGCGGCGTCTGGCGTCAATGGCGCGCTCGGCGCCTCGACCTTCGCGAAGGTGTGGACGCCCGGGTCGTCGCGCCTCCGGCCGTGGCGGCGTCCCTGGACCGCGCGAGCTCGCCGAGCTCGGGCAGCAGCTGATGGCCCTCCTCGACGTCGAGGGCGTGTCGAGGTCCTTCGGCGGGCTCGTCGCGCTGGAGGACTGCACCCTCTCGGTCCAAGAGGGCGAGATCGCCGGGCTGATCGGGCCGAACGGCTCGGGGAAGACCACCCTGTTCAACGTCGTCACCGGCTATGTGAAGGCGGACCGCGGCACGGTGCGCCTGCGCGGTGAGGACATCACCGGCGCGAGCCCTGCGAAGGTTTTCGGCAGGGGGCTCGCGAGGACGTTCCAGCTGACGCGCATCTTCGCCCGCTTGAGCGTCCTCGAGAACATGTTGGTCGCCACGCAGCGCCACGAGGGCTGGCTCCGCAGCGTCGTGAAGGGCGCCTCCTCGCCCGCGGAGCGCGCCCGGGCGATGGGGCTGCTCGACTTCGTGGGGCTGAGCAGGCTCGCGCGGCTGCCGGCCGGCCACCTCTCCTTCGGGCAGCGCAAGCTGCTGGAGCTCGCGTACGTGCTCGTCGCGGACCCCGTCGTCGTGCTCCTCGACGAGCCTGCGGGCGGCGTGAACCCCACGCTCATCAACGAGATATCGGAGCGGATCCGGGAGTTGAACCGGGACGGGAAGACCTTTCTCGTCGTCGAGCACAACATGGAGTTCGTGATGGGGCTGTGCGACCGGGTGACCGTGATGCACCAGGGGAGCGCGATCCTGACCGGGGCGCCAGACGTCGTGCGAACCGATCCGCGGGTGCTCGACGCCTACCTGGGCGGCTCCGACGAGGACGAGGTCTGGGACACCGAGACGGCGGCAGACGTTGCGCTGCGCACTCCGGGGCCGGATGCAGCCCGAAGTTCTGCAGGAGAAGCCCGTGACGGTCTCCCAGGCGCCTGACCCCCCGTCCGCGGGCGCGGAATCACTCCTGGGGTTCCGGGACGTCTGCGCCGGCTACGGCGGCGGCGACGTGTTGCACGGGGTCAGCTTCGACGTCCCCATTGGCGGGCTGACCTGCGTTGTGGGTCCGAACGGCGCCGGGAAGTCGACGCTGCTCGGCACGGTGAGCGGGATCGTGAGGACCCGGCTCGGCGAGGTCGTCTTCGACGGGAAATCCCTGCGCGGCCTCTCCTCTCGTCAGCGCCTCGAACGTGGGATCGTCCAGGTTCCCCAGAACCACAGCCTGTTCCGCGAGATGACCGTGCGCGAGAACGTGGAGCTGGGTGGCTTCATCCTGCGGAGCCGCGCGCTGGTCCAGGAGCGCTACGCGCAGGTCGCGGAGATGCTCCCCGTCGTCGCCACGCGCGCCAAGGACAAGGCGGGGAGCCTCTCGGGCGGACAGCAGCGCCTCGTCGAGTTCGCCCGGTGCCTGATGCTGGATCCCGTGCTCGTCGTGCTCGACGAGCCTTCGATGGGGCTCGACCCCCGCACGCGGCGCACGGTCTTCGAGACTGTTCGCTCCATGCACCGCAGCGGGAGGACGATCCTCCTCGTGGAGCAGAACGCGCGCGCGGGGCTGCGTCTCGCGACCCACGGCGTGGTGCTCGAGAACGGCCGGGTTCGGCTCGCGGGAACGGGGCGCGACGTCCTCGAGCACCCCGAGATCGGCGCCCTCTTCCTCGGCGCAGGCGCGGCCGCGCCCGGCCGGAACGAGGGTCTGTGACGTGTATGAGGACCGCGTCGTCTTGGCTGACGGCCGGGTCATCTGGGACCTCGCCGGCAGCGAGAGCCGGCCCGGCAGGAGGAGCACGGAGGAGAGCGTTCCGCCTGTCAGCCCCTGACCGGTGCCGGCCGGCCGGTGTCCAACGTTTCGCCCAACCAGTCGGCCAGGGCCGAGCGCGACTCGAACGCGCGGTTCGTCACGCCGTGGTTGCCGTCCGCGAGCATCCACAACTCTGCGCCCGGCGCCTCGGCGGCGATCCGCTCTGCATGCTGCGGTCCGACGATCCTGTCCTTGGCGCCGTGGACGACGAGGAGGGGGTGCGAGATGCGGGCCGCCGCGCCGTCGAGGGTGAGGCTCGCCGCGGCCTTCCTCGCCTCCTCGTCGGAGCGCGCGCGGCTCCGGTGGCGGAAGGTCTCGCGCGTCATCGGTGGCAGTGAATCCCACTCCGCGTCGAACCGGTAGGGTCCGGCCAGCTCCACCCCGGCCCGAAGCCGCGCCTCGTAGGCCATCGCGCGTCCCGCGTAGTAACCGCCGAGGCTCACCCCGAAGATCCCCGCTCTCGACGCGTCGAGATCCGTCCGTTGCTCGCAGAAGTCGAGCGCCGCGGCGGCGACGTGCTCGTAGGCGGGCTCGATCGGCAGCTCGTACTCGCTCTCGCCCTGCCCCGGCCCATCGACTGCGAGCGTCGCCAAGCCGCGGGCGCAGAAGTAGTCGGCGGTCGATTGGAGCTCCTCCTTCACCGAGTCGAGCCCCGGCACCATGACCACGACCGGGGGCGGCCGGCCGTCGCCGGTCGCAGGGACGCGCAAGTACGCGGGGAGGTGGGTGCTCTTGTAGGGGACGAGCACGCGCTCGGCGGGAGGATGGAGCCCGGCAGCGCCATTGGCGTACGCCGCGACTGCCCGTTCGTGCGCGGCACGCTGCTGGGCGAGGTCGATCACGAAGACGAACTTCGCCCAGTGCCAAGCGAGCCCCGCCTGCCGCCACGCTGCCATGGCCGTCACGGAACGGCCGAGCCGCTCTGCGTCCTTCGCGAGGACCTCGTACGCCTCCGCGGTGCGTCCCCACTCGCGGCACCAGTCCTCCCAGCGAGAGATCCGCGCAACCGTGCGGGCGAAGTCCGCGGAGTCGGTGCCATTGTGCGCGAACCGTGTCCCCCAGTGCCTCGCAGCCGCCTCGACCCGCGGATCGCGGCCCTCGTCGCTCATCTCGTCGGAGAACCTCCTGCGGTATCGACACGTCCCGTGTAGGCGGTTCTGTACCATGGTCCCGCTCGGGGTGTCAACGATCGACGCAGGGAAGGCCGTGACGCACGCAGCGGATGCAGCCGGAACCAAGGCCGAAGTTGAAACCGAGGACGGGACTGAGGGCCGGGCCGGGCCCGTCCCTTCGGGCGAGCGTGATGCGACCGTGCCACGCGTCGTCGACGTCCACGCGCATGTCGTGGTCGGCGCAG
>JBOGGB010000201.1:0-1719 GCA_050743605.1 Acidimicrobiales bacterium | reverse complement strand
TCCCTCAGACCCGGAGTGCTTGCCCACCACGATCCGGAGCCCTCGCTCACCAAGACGCCTCGGGCGGGCCGTTGATTGCAGGTCTCACCTGGGCGGGGCGGGGCGGGGCCGGTGGAGGACCAACCCTATAGCGGCTACGAGCTCCCTGGGTCAGTGCGGATGCGCGACCATCCCCCCGTCAGCCGGGCACCTCGAAGGACCTCCTTTCGGGTGGCGACCACGATGCCGGCCTGCCCGTCGAGGTCGTTCAAGGCTCGAGTGCAAGGATGGCTGCCGGCAGGGCTGGCGCGCGCAGCACGCCTTCGGGAGCCCGTGTTCGGGAAGGAGCCTCGGTATGAGCGAAGCAAGGCAGTTCGAGATCGGAGCGGCGGTCTCCTGTGAGCAGGGCCCGTGTGGGGAGCTCGTGCGTGTCGTAGTCGATCCTGTCAGGCGCGCGATCACCCACCTTGTGGTGGAGCATCGGCACGGCCAGGAAGTCGGTCGCCTCGTTCCGATCGACCTCGTCGACACGGCGACGCAAAAGGAACTGCGTTTGCACTGCACGTTGGCGCAGTTCTCATCGCTCGAAGCGGCCGAAGAGACCAAGTTCGTTCAGGCACCGGCGGGACAGTGGGGCTATGGACAGCATCAGATGTTGATGTTGCCCCTCTTCGGACTGGGCGGAATGGGGATGCTGGGCGGCATGGGGATGGGCGGCATGGGGATGGGCGGCATGGGGACCTCGCAGCAGGCGGTGACCTACGACAAGGTCCCACCAGGTGAAGTGGAGGTGCGACGTGGACAACGGGTCCATGCGTCAGACGGTGCAGTCGGGCATGTTCGCGGGCTCGTAGTTGATCCAAGTGATCACCAGGTAACCCACGTTCTCCTCGAGGAAGGACACCTGTGGGGCAAGAAGGAGGTGTCCATCCCTATCTCTGCCGTGACCAGCGTCGACGACGTCGGCGTTCGTCTCAGCCTCACGAAAGCGGAGATCGCCGACCTGCCACCGGTTGTGGAGGTCGAGCAGCAACAGGGTGAGCGCCGCGACGAGGAGGGAACCCGCGGCTAGGGGCAGCCGACCAACTGTCACCCGTCGGGAGTCAGTGCGAGAGCCCTGCGGTCTCAGCAGATCGGCGTGAGCGGAGCAGGCAGCGTCGCGAGATGCTCGGCGAGGCGCGGGAGGAGGCTCGGCGGGATGCCAGGAGCCGGGGGTCTCACGCTGCTGTCAGCGATCACATTGCGTCGGCGGAGGATTTCCTTGCGGATCGCGAGCCCGATGCCCGGCTGACCCTCGAAGTTGGCGAGCGGCAACCACGGGCTGAACGCATCACGTGCTGCAGGAAAGCCTCCTTCGGCGAAGGCCCGGACCGCTGCCAGCAGACCCTCGGGGCAAGAGAAACCGGTCATCGCTCCCGCCGATCCGGCTGCCAGCTCGTCCACGAGGCCAACACCGCCGAGGCCACCGAAGCACGGCACCCCGACCAGCCCTCTGAGCACTGCGATGGCGGCGGCAGTTGGTGGAGCTTCGCACTTGAGGCCGACGACGTACGGCCTGTCGGCCACCAGCCGACCGAGTGCGTCCGGTGAGATCGTGACGCCGCTCACCATCGGGTAGTCCTGGACCAGGATCGGGAGACCGACGGCGTCGTGGACCTCGTCGAACGTCCGCCCGGCGACGGCCGGGTCACCGCTACCGACCTGAACCATGAGCGCCTCGAGCTGGCCGTCGGCAGCTTC
>JBOGGB010000200.1:0-1563 GCA_050743605.1 Acidimicrobiales bacterium | reverse complement strand
GTCATCCCGAGGGTCTCGGAGTAGAACCGGATCGACTCGTCGAGGTCGTCGGTCGAAAGGACGACCATCCGTACGTCGTAATCACCCATAGCGCGCCTCCTTTGGGCCCGATCCTACGCGGGCATGCGATCCGGTGCGGAGATCCCGGCCCATGCCGTGCCCATGCGCGCCACCGCCTCGGTGAGGACGGTGGCCGACGTGGCGAAGTTGAGGCGCGCGCAACGCTCGCCCCCGGGCCCGAAGGCGGCGCCCGAGCTGAGGAGCACCCGCGCGTGGCTGAGGAACCACGCCGCCGCACCGCTCCGGACGCTGACGTCGCCGCGAGCGGGCACACCGGGAGCGTCCGACCACGCGTGGTCACCGAAGTCGAGCCACGCGAGGTACGTCGCCTGCGCCGGGGTCACGCGCACACCTGGCAGGTGCTCGACAAGGAGGTCGGCGAGGAGCGCGCGGTTGCGGTCCAAGCCGGCGAGCACCGTGTCCAGCCACTCCCGCCCTTCGTGCAGCGCTGCGGTGTGCGCCAGCACGCCGAGATGGCTCGGGCCGTGGCTCACCTCTTCGGGCAGGCGGGCGAGATCGTCCGCGGCTTGCGGTCCGGCGAAGGCGACCGCAGCCTTCAGACCGGGCAGGTTCCAACCCTTGGACGCCGACACGAGGGCGAACCCGTTCCCGTCTGCGGAGAGGTACGGGGTGAAGGCCGCCCCCGGCAGCACGAGCGGCGCGTGGATCTCGTCGGACACCACGCGCACACCCGTGGCGGCGGCGGCGCTCGCGACCGCGGCGAGCTCGCCGGCCGAATGGACGGTGCCCGTCGGATTGTGGGGGTTGCAGAGCAGGAACGCCGCGGGCCCCCGGGCGGCGGCCGCCTCGAAGGCGACGGCGAGTGCCGGCAGGTCCAGACGCCGCTCGGCGGTCAATGGCACGCTCACGACGGTTCGGCCGAGGTGCTCTGCGAACGCGTAGAAGGGCGGGTACACGGGCGGGGTCACCATGACCACGTCACCGGGTCCAGTGACGAGCTTGAGAAGCTCGACCGCCCCGAGCATGACGTCGGGGACCACGGCGCTTCGGGCTGGATCGAAGCCGCCGAACCCCCAACGTTCCGCAGCGAATCGAGCGTAGGCTTCCGCGTACCCCGAGCCAAAGGCATACCCGGTGTCTCCTCGGTCGAGCGCATCGCGCAGCACCTCGACGATGGGGCGTGCCGGCATGACATCCATCTCGGCGACCCACAAAGGCAGCACGTCGGGATCGACCGCCTGCCACTTTGCGCTCGTGCGCTGCCGGAGGTGATCAAGAGGCAGGTTGAAAGGCGATGCGTCGGCGGCCACCGCACGGACGCTACCCGGCGCCGCCCAGCCTCGACCGGCGCGCAATCTGCAATCCGTTCGCAGTCCGCCGGTCGGGCAATGTCCCAGTTCGCGCTCCAGGTTGGATGCCCCGAACGCCGGCACTGAGCGTCACCGAGAAAAGGTCGCGGGTGCACACTCCCCATCGATCTGCAGGAGTCCAGCTCAGCGTGGTCCGAGTAGGTCCCAGCGATTACCGACGCAGTCCAGGAAC
>JBOGGB010000199.1:0-6994 GCA_050743605.1 Acidimicrobiales bacterium | reverse complement strand
AAGCTCACGTTCACCCTCCAACAGGCCAAAGAGCAGCTCGCCACCCTGCGCGAGGAGGTGGAGAAGCTCACGCAGCCGCCGGCCGCGTACGGCACCTACCTCGGGGGCAACGACGACGGCACCGTCGACGTCTTCTCGGGCGGCCGCAAGATGCGCGTGTCGGTCCACCCCGACATCTCTCTCGACGAGCTGTCGAGAGGCGACGAGGTCGTGCTGAACGAGTCATTGAACGTGGTGCTGGCGCGCCCGGGTGAGCTCGCCGGCGAGGTCGTGACCCTGAAGGAGGTGCTCGAACCCGGGCGGCGCGTGACCGTGTTCGCCCGCGCAGACGAAGAGCGGGTCGTCGAGCTGTCGGACGCGATGTCCGAGATGCGCCTCCGTGTCGGCGACACGCTGCTCATGGACACGCGCAGCCAGCTCGTCATCGAGAAGCTCCCGCGTCCGGAGGTCGAGGAGCTCGTGCTCGAGGAGGTGCCCGACATCACCTACGGGGACGTGGGCGGCCTGGACACCCAGATCGAGGCGATCACCGACGCGGTGGAGCTGCCGTACCTCCACCGCGCGCTCTTCGGGTCGTACCGGCTGCCGGCGCCGAAGGGGATCCTGCTCTATGGCCCCCCCGGCTGCGGCAAGACGCTCATCGCGAAGGCCGTGGCCAACTCGCTCGCCAAGAAGGTCGCCGAGACCACCGGCAACGCGAACGTGCGCAGCTACTTCCTGAACATCAAGGGGCCGGAGCTGCTCAACAAGTACGTCGGGGAGACCGAGCGCCAGATCCGGCTCGTCTTCCAGCGCGCGCGGGAGAAGGCAGAGGAGGGGGTGCCCGTCATCGTCTTCTTCGACGAGATGGACTCCCTGTTCCGCACGCGGGGGACCGGGATCAGCTCGGACATGGAGTCGACGATCGTCCCCCAGCTCCTCGCGGAGATCGACGGCGTCGAGGCATTGCGTGACGTGATCGTCATCGGCGCGTCCAACCGCGAGGACCTGATCGACCCGGCGATCCTCCGGCCAGGGCGCCTCGACGTGAAGATCAAGATCGAGAGGCCCGGCTCCGAAGCCGCCGCGCAGATCTTCTCCAGGTACCTTCGGGCCGACCTTCCGCTCGACTCCGACGAGGTGGAGCGGCTCGGAGGTGGGGACCCCGAGAAGGCGGCGCTGGCGATGATCGAGTCGACGGTGTCCGAGATGTACCGCGCGGATGACGCGAACCGCTTCCTCGAGGTCACCTACCAGAACGGGGACAAGGAGGTCCTTTACTACCGCGACTTCGCCTCCGGGGCGATGATCGAGAACATCGTGCGGCGGGCGAAGAAGCTGGCCATCAAGCGCGAGATCGCGGGGGAGGGGAGCGGCATCCGCACTACAGACCTCGTCGAGTCCATCCGCCAGGAGTACAAGGAGAACGAGGACCTCCCGAACACGACCAACCCCGACGACTGGGCACGCATCTCGGGGAAGAAGGGCGAGCGCATCGTCTACGTGCGCACCCTCATGAGCGAGGACCGGGACGGCCGGGGCGGCCGCGCGATCGAGCGGGTGGGTACCGGCCAGTACCTGTGACCTGACGAGCAGGTAGGGTCCCATCGTGGCCATCCCCAAGGTCTGCGGGATCGAGACCGAGTACGGCATCCACGTGGCCGGAGGCGACGGCAACCCGATCACCGCGTCCTCGGTTCTCGTGAACGCGTATACGACCGTGGTCGAGCGGCGCACCGACTGGGACTTCGAAGACGAGACACCGGCCAACGACGCGCGGGGGTTCGTGCGGGAGGGCTCGCTCGCACCGATCGTCGAGACCCACCTGGCGAACACGGTGCTCACGAACGGGGCGCGCTACTACGTCGACCACGCCCACCCCGAGTACTCCTCGCCCGAGTGCGCCGACCCGCTCAGCTGCGTCCTGTACGACAAGGCCGGCGAAGAGGTGCTCCGCCGCTCGATGCGCGCGGCCGCACACGTCTTTCCGGACTCGCCTGCCATCGTCGTCTACAAGACCAACTCCGACGGCAAGGGGAACTCCTACGGCTGCCACGAGAATTACCTCGTGGACCGCGCGGTCCCGTTCTCCAAGGTGGCGGCGGCGGTCGTCCCGCACTTCGTCACCCGGCAGGTCTTCACCGGGGCGGGCAAGGTGGGGTCGGAGACCCCGGCCGTCGACAAGTCGAAGGTGACCTTCCAGATCTCCCAGCGCGCGGAGTTCTTCGAAGAGATCATCGGCCTCGAGACGACGCTGAAGCGGCCCATCGTGAACACGCGGGACGAACCGCACGCCGACCCGAAGCGCTTCCGCCGCCTCCACGTCATCGTCGGCGACGCCAACATGGCTGAGGTGGCCACCTTTCTGAAGGTCGGGACGACGGCGCTCGTTCTCGCGATGGTCGAAGACGGCGTCTCGTGCCCTCGCGACCTCACCCCGTCGGACCCCGTGCGCGCGCTGCACCATGTCTCGACGGACCTCACGCTCGCCCGGCCGTTCGCGCTGGCGGACGGCTCGACCGCGACCGCCCTCGCCGTCCAGTGGGAGCTGTACACCGCCGCCCGCAAGTACGCCGACCACCACGGGCTCGCGGTCCTCGGCGGAGAGCAGGTGGGCGAGCAGGTCCTCCAACGCTGGGAGGCCGTCCTCCACGGGCTGGAGCAGGACCCTTCGACCCTCTCCCGGCAGCTCGACTGGGTGGCCAAGCGCCGCGTGGTCGAGGCCTACCGCGAGCGCCATGGCTGCGAGTGGGGAGACAGCCGGCTCTCCGCCCTGGACCTCCAGTACCACGATCTGCGCCGCGAGCGGTCCCTGTACGCCCGCCTCGACATGGAGCGCCTGGTCGACGACGCTGCCGTCGCGGCCGCGGTGACAACGCCGCCGGCCGACACGCGTGCGTGGTTCCGGGGGCAGTGCCTCGCCCGCTGGCCCGACGCGGTGGTCACCGCGAACTGGGACTCGCTCGTGTTCGACCTGGGTACGGACCCGCTCCGCCGCGTCCCTATGATGGACCCTCTGAGGGGTACGGCGGCGCACACGGCGGCGCTCCTGGACGAGAGCGCGAACCCCGCGCAGCTCCTGGAGCGGTTGAGCGCATGATCCCAGGGGAGGCTCGCGGGCTCCCTCCGGGGAGGGGCTCGCGGCCAGGCTCCCGGGAGAAGATTCGCAGCGATGACGCCCACGGCGGCGGCAGCCGAGCTAAGACAGTGACGTGCACGAGGGGATGAGCTGATGGCTGAGCGAGAGCAGAAACGCAAGAGTGCGCCGGCCCGCACCGAGACCGAGGTGGTCGAAGATGCGCCGGTCGCGTCCGAACGCGGCGAGAAGATCAAGGCGGAGCTCGACGACCTCATGGACGAGATCGACGAGGTTCTCGAGGACAACGCGGAGGAGTTCGTCCGGAACTACGTCCAGAAGGGCGGGCAGTAGCCTCAGGTGGCGCTCCCGCTCTTCCCTCCGACCGAGGATCCAGGTCCGGACTTCTCCAGCCTGCTGCGACGCAGCGGTCTTCCCGCCATGACTTCCGGCGCCGAGGGTGCCGACGTCACGCGGTCCGTCCGTCACGCCACCACCGTCGTGGCGCTGCGCTTCGCGGACGGGATCGTCATGGCCGGCGACCGGCGCGCGACCGAAGGTCACTCGATCGCGCACCGCGCCATCGAGAAGGTCTTCCCGGCCGACCGCTACTCCGCGGTCGCGATCGCGGGCGCGGCGGGGTTCGCGGTCGAGATGGTCCGGCTCTTCCAGACGCAGCTCGAGCACTACGAGAAGGTCGAGGGGGTGACCCTCAGCCTCGAGGGAAAGGCGAACCAGCTCGCCCAGATGGTCCGCCAGCAGCTGCCGCTCGCGATGCAGGGCCTGGCGGTCGTCCCGCTCTTCGCCGGCTACGACACCGGGCGCGCGGCCGGGCGCATCTTCAGCTACGACGTGACCGGGGGCCACTACGAGGAGGCCGACTACCAGGCGACCGGCTCGGGGGGTCGGGACGCGCGGACGACCATCAAGCTCGGGTTCCGCGAGGGCCTCTCCCGCAGCGAGGCGGTCGAGCTCGCCATCCAGGCGCTCTACGAGGCCGCAGACGAGGACTCGGGAACCGGTGGCCCCGACGTGGTGCGCGGCATCTACCCGACGGTCGCGGTCGTGACCGCCGACGGCTACATGGAGGTGACCGAGCAGGAGGTCGCCGACCGCTTCAGCGCCCTGATCGACCGGAAGCGGTCCGCCCGCGAGGGGACCGGGGGCGGGAAGGGTGCCGGGGGCGGGAAGGGTGCCGGGGGCGGGGGCGGCTCGGGTGGAGGTGAGCCGTCGTGACCATGCCCTTCTACGTCGCGCCCGAGCAGGTGATGAAGGACCGCGCCGAGTACGCCCAGAAGGGCATCGCCAGGGGACGCTCCCTCGTCGCCACCGTCTACGCGGACGGGGTCCTCATCGTCGCCGAGAACCCGTCGCGATCGCTGCACAAGATCAGCGAGATCTACGACCGCATCGCCTTCGCCGGCGTCGGCAAGTACAACGAGTACGACCAGCTGCGCGTTGCGGGGGTGCGGCACGCGGACACCAAGGGCTTCGCGTTCAGCCGCGAGGACGTCGACGCGCGCTCTCTCGCGAACCTCTACGCGCAGTTCCTCGGCAGCGTCTTCACCCACGAGATGAAGCCGCTGGAGGTGGAGATCCTCGTCGCGGAGCTCGGAGCCAACGGGAAGCCCGACCAGCTGTACCACATCGCCTACGAAGGGACGATCACCGACGAGGACCGCTTCGCCGTCCTGGGAGGCGACGCCGAGACGATCGCAGAACGGGTCGGCGCCGATTGGCAGCGGGGCCGCGACCGCGCGGAAGCCGTCCGCGCGGCGGTCCAGGCCCTCGCCGGCCCCGAACGGACCCTCGGTCCGGACGACCTCGAGGTCGCACTGCTCAGCCGGGCCAACGGCCGGCGCACCTTCCGCAGGGTTGCCGACGACGAGCTCGCTCAGATCCTCGCAGGCGGCTCGGGCACGCCCGCAGGCGGTAGGGACGGGGCGACCGACTCCCGGGCCGGGCCCACCGGGCCCACCGGACGCGGCGCTCGTGGCAGCCGGGCTCCGCGAACCTCGGGGGGAGAGGACGACCAGGCTGCGGCCGAGGGGGGCGACGCCGAACCGCCTGGCGGCTGATGCGGTTCCGGCGCCCCCCACCGGCACTACCGTGGCTCGCGTGGAGCGCAGGATCTTCGGGATCGAGAACGAGTACGGGGTCACGTTCACGTTGCGCGGTCAGCGCCGGCTGAGCCCCGACGAGGTCGCGCGCTACCTGTTCCGCCGCGTGGTCAGCTGGGGAAGGTCGTCCAACGTCTTCTTGGAGAACGGCGCGCGGCTCTATCTCGACGTCGGCAGCCACCCGGAGTACGCGACGCCCGAGTGCGACCGCGTCGCGGACCTCGTGGTGCACGACAAGGCGGGGGAGTGGATCCTCTCCCAGCTCGTCGCCGGAGCCCAGGCACGGTTGCGCGAAGAGGGCATCCGCGGGGACGTGTACCTGTTCAAGAACAACACCGATTCGGCCGGCAACTCCTACGGCTGCCACGAGAACTACCTCACCGAGCGAAATGACGACTTCAACCGCTACACCGAGGTGCTGATCCCGTTCCTCGTGAGCCGCCAGATCTATGCCGGTGCGGGCAAGGTGCTCCAGACGGCGCGCGGCGCTGTCTATTGCATCAGCCAGCGCGCCGAGCACATCTGGGAAGGGGTGTCGTCTGCGACCACGCGCAGCCGTCCCATCATCAATACCCGCGACGAACCCCATGCCGATGCCGAGCGCTACCGGCGCCTCCACGTCATCGTCGGCGACTCGAACATGAGCGAGTACGCGACGTACCTCAAGATCGGCGCGACCAGCATCCTGCTGACCATGCTCGAGGACAGCGGAACCGTGCTACGAGACCTCACCCTGGAGAACCCGATCCGCGCGATCCGCGAGATCAGCCACGACGTCACCTGCGAGCGGAAGGTCCGGCTCGCCAACGGCAGGGAGATGCGCGCGCTGGACATCCAGTCCGAGTACCTCGAGCGCGCGATGCGCTTCCGCGACCGCCACGGGCTCGGACCCGAGGAGGAGCGGGCCCTCGAGATGTGGCAGCACTGCTTGAAGGGGCTGGAGTCCGACCCTCTCTCGTTGTGGCGGGAGTGCGACTGGGTTGCGAAGTTCCGGCTCATCGACCGCGTCCGCGAGCGTCAGGGGGTCCCGCTCTCCCACCCGAAGGCCGCTCTCGTGGATCTCGTCTACCACGACGTGGACCGGGACCGAGGTCTGTTCTACAAGCTCCAGGCCCGAGATCAGGTGGAGCGCATCTGCGCGGACGCCGACATCGCGACGGCGATGACCGATCCCCCGCAGACGACGAGGGCTCGCCTGCGCGGCGCGTTCGTGCGCCGTGCGAAGGAGCGCCGGCGGGACTTCACCGTCGACTGGGTCCACCTGAAGCTGAACGACCAGGCGCAGCGCACCGTGCTCCTGAAGGACCCCTTCCGCTCGCACGACGATCGCGTCGAACGTCTGATCGCGTCGCTCTGAGCGTGTCGGGTGGGGGTGATGCTGGGGATGATGCCCGCCTCTCGCAGGCAGCCTGTAGCCTCGCGACCCCGTGAGCCAGGAACCCCCGACGCACGACCCTCCCGGTGCCGACACACCAACAGATGCCACCGAGGCAGGTCCCGAAGGCGTCGGCGACGCGGCCAGCGCCTCTTCGAGCGGGAGCGTGCCGATCGAGGGTGACCGAACCGGCGACGACACCGGCACGGACGAGGTCGTGCCCGGCGAGGTCGTGCCCGCCGAGGTCGTGCCCGCCGAGGAGGAGGTCGTCACCGGCGACCCCGTGTCCGCCGAGGCGGAGACCGGCCAGGCCTCCCCGGTGTCGTCTCGCCGCCGGGCGCGCCGATGGAACATCGAGTGGGTCGTCAACATCCTCGTCGCCGTCGGGCTGGCCTTCGGGGTTCGCACCTTCGTGGCGCAGACGTATTTCGTCCCGTCGACATC
>JBOGGB010000198.1:0-1718 GCA_050743605.1 Acidimicrobiales bacterium | reverse complement strand
GGCGGGACCTGGCGAAGCCCGAGGCGGGGCGAACGCGGAGCCCCGGCCCGCCGCTTCGAGCGCTGCGACGTCGACGCCCGTGTCCGCGAGCAGCCGGGACGCGAGCGCGACGGTCCCGGCGACGGGGTCGTCGGCAGCCTCGTAGACCGCACGGCCGAGGTCGGGCTCGGCGGCCGGCTCGGCGACGGCTTCGACGTGCAGCACGAAGCGGAGATAGTCGTCTTCGATCCCGTCCATCAACTGGCCGAACATCTCGAAGCCCTCGCGCTGCCAGGCGACGAGCGGGTCCTGCTGCCCCATGGCGCGCAGGTTGATGCCCTCGCGCAGGTAGTCCATCTCGGCAAGGTGCTCGCGCCAACGACGGTCGATGACGTGAAGCATCACTTCGCGCTCGACTTGGCGAGCCTGGGGTGCGCCACCGGGAAGCGCCGCGGAGTGCTGCTCGTAGTACTCGAGCGCCTCGGCGACCACGCTCTCCGTGACGTGCGGCACGCTCGTCCCCTCGCCGAGATCCTCAGCGGTGAACTCGGTCGGGTAGTACTGCGCGAGCTCCTTCAAGAGCAGCTCGAGGTCCCACTCCTCGGCGTAGTCGCTCGGGCAGGCCGCCTCCACCAGGCCTTCGATGGTCCCGACGAGTAGCTCCCTCGTGTGCTCCTCCAGGTCCTCTCCGTCGATCACCTGGAGGCGGCGCGCGTAGACGATCTTGCGCTGCTCGTTCATCACCTCGTCGTACTTCAGGACCTCCTTTCGGATCTCGGAGTTCCTGGCCTCGACGGTGGTCTGGGCACGTTCGATCGCCTTGGTCACCATCTTCGCCTCGATCGGGACGTCCTCGGGCAGCGTCCTGCCCATCACCCAGCTCATGGCTCCCGTGGCGAAGAGCCGCATGAGGTCGTCCTCGAGAGAGAGGTAGAAGCGGCTCTCGCCCGGGTCGCCTTGACGACCCGAGCGTCCGCGCAGCTGGTTGTCGATTCGACGGCTCTCGTGGCGCTCGCTGCCCAGGACGTAGAGCCCGCCCGCTGCCACGACCCGCTGCGCGTCGGCCGCGCACAGGGAGTCGAGCTCGGCACGCAGCCGCGCGTATGCCTGACGGCCCTCGTCGGTCTCGACATCGATCTCGTCGGCAACCGCCTGGTGCGTCGCCAAGAGCTCGGGATTGCCGCCAAGGATGATGTCGACGCCGCGGCCGGCCATGTTGGTCGCGACGGTCACCGCGCTGGGTCTCCCCGCTTGTGCCACGACCTCGGCCTCCCGGAAGTGCTGCTTCGCGTTCAGCACGTTGTGGGGGATCCCCCGCTTTTCCAAGAGGCGCGCGAGGAGCTCGGACTTCACCACTGACGCGGTGCCCACGAGCACCGGCTGACCTCGCTCGTGACGCCCCGCGATGTCCTCGACGACCGCGTCGAACTTCGCGGTCTCCGACTTGAAGATCAGGTCCGGCTCGTCGATGCGGACCATCGGCTTGTTCGTCGGGATCGGGACTACGGGCAAGTTGTAGGTATTGGCGAACTCCGCCGCCTCCGTCTCTGCCGTGCCGGTCATGCCGGCGAGCTTCTCGTAGAGCCGGAAGTAGTTCTGGAGGGTGACGGTCGCCCAGGTGTGGTTCTCCTCCTTGATGCTCACCCGCTCCTTCGCCTCGACGGCCTGATGCAGTCCGTCCTACCATCGGCGACCCTCGAGCGTTCGGCCGGTGAACTCGTCGATTATCTTCACCTCTG